>JAAZIG010000091.1 GCA_012510325.1 Bacillota bacterium | reverse complement strand
TCCAGCCTGGTTGTCGGTCAGCGATACCGCTCTTCTTCCCTTCAGCCTGGTGGGAAAACTCTGACTGTCCTCACCGGCTCAGGTTATCACAGCGGAGTGCGGCAGCGATCCTGCCTCGCCCATCTCTTTTCCTTCATCTCTTTTCGTTGGATTCACTGCAGTATTCTTAATTTGCCGATCAGGGGTAGTTCTTTTGCTTTCCCGCTCACACCGTTAAGCAGTCCGCTGATCGCCAGGATCAAGACAAGGATGCCGAAGAAAGGTAAAAGGGACCAGCAAATTGCAGGAATTGTGGTTAAGATAAAGGAACCGCCTGCACCAAGAATCCACAAGAGCAGGGCCTGGTTGGCATGGAAGCGGCCAAACGGCGAATCGGGACAGGCAATTAGTGGCAGAAAGAAGAGAAGATAGGCCAGGCTGGCGATGACCTTGTTCTTCTCGACATCAGCTTTTTCAAATATCGGGACGGCCCTTTCCGCAGACTGCCTCAGTTTCGGCTTGGTCATAAAAGAAACCTCCCTTTTGCTATGGTGAACAGCTTTTCACAAACGATTTTACGCTAGTAGTATCCCAAAAAACATCACCCCCGGGGTGATGTTGAATCAAAAAGAGGGCCCCGCCGAAAATAAATATGAAAAGTGATGATATCTATAAATGAATATTTAAAATATAAGCTGATTTAGCTCCCGGAAAATGGTACAATACTCCTGACCTGATCTTGGGAGTACTATCTTGCGGGAGGGTATGTCGGTGAAAAAGCTTCTGCTGTATTGTTCCATTCTGGGGATGATTTCTCTTCTCCTCGCAGCCGTACCCGGATGCGCCGGCCGCAAAGCTGAGCCCGCCATCCTGACGCTGTGGCACAATTACGGCGGTCAGCTGAAGGAGACTATGGATGAACTGATCGATGAGTTCAACGAAACCGTCGGAACCGGGGAGGGGATAATTATCAGCGTCACCACCATCTCCGGCTCAGCGTCAATTCATGAAAAGCTGGTCATGGCCGCCAATGACGAACCGGGAGCATCACCGCTACCCGATATCACCACTGCCTATCCCAAAACAGCTCTCCTGCTGGCTGAAAAAGAGCTGCTGGTTGATCTGGATCAGCTGTTTACCGCAGAAGAGCTGTCCCGCTATGTGCCGCAATTTGTCGAAGAGGGCCGCCTTGAGGGGGGCAGTCTTTACATTTTCCCCACAGCCAAGTCCACGGAAGTTCTTTTCCTGAACCGGACTATTTTTGATCGGTTTGCCCGGGAAACCGGGGCCACGATCGCTGATCTGGAAACATTCGAAGGCATTGCCCGGGTTGCTGTGCTCTATTACGATTGGACCGACCGCCAAACTCCCGCCGTTAGCAATGACGGCAAGGCTTTCTTCATGTCCGATTCGCTCTTCAACTATGCCCTGGTCGGCTGCCGCCAGCTGGGTGCGGATTTTATCGATGGAGACAGCATCGCCTTCAGCTCGCCACAATACGCCAGGGTTTGGGAAAGCTATTTCAAGCCTGCGGTTTTGGGCCGGGCCGCTATCTACAATGGTTATGCCACCGATCTATTCAAAACAGGCGAGATCGTCTGCTCAACCGGCTCCACCGCCGGCGTAATGTTTTTCTCTTCCACGGTAACTCATCCGGACAACACCACCGAACCGGCTGAACTGGCCATCCTGCCTTACCCCTTCTTTGAAGGGGGAGCAAAGATAGCGATGCAGCGAGGTGCCGGTATGTGTGTGACCAGATCCACCAGGGAAAGAGAGAGGATGGCCGCCGTTTTTTTGAAGTGGTTTACCAGTCCGGAAAATAATTTGCGCTTTGTCTCATCCACCGGCTACCTCCCGGTCACCGGAGATGCCTTCGGCGAGATCATGTCAAGGGAGATCGAGACGATCCCCCACGAGAAGATCAAAGAGCTTCTTTCCACCTGCCGGATCATGCAAAAAGAATACGCTTTTCTCATACCGCCGCTTTTCCAAGGGATCGATGAGCTGCAGGAAAGATATGAGGCCGGGTTTAAGGAAATTGCCTCTTTTTCCAGGGAATCCTGCCGGGAGCTTGCCTTGAACAGCACTCTGGAAAGGGCCTATGAAGCGGTTGCTGAAAGTGCGTTGACCGATTTTTCCAATCAGTTTTAAGAGGTTGGCATAAGATGAGCAATATATTTACCAGGATAAGGGGGGTGAGGAGGCGCCTTCAGCAGAACCCTCGCTTTTCAGATGCGGCTGAAATGCCTCTGGGGCAGAAATTTTATCTTTTTTTGGTGGTGCTGCTGCTGACCATCTTCCTCGGAGTGATCGCCATACTGCAGCTCACAGGAACCTTTACCGCCGGCCTCGCTGAAAAAGCGAGATATTTTGAGAATGAGCTGGTGCATGCATCCACCAGGATGGCCTCTCAATACGGTCAGATCTCTTTACAGACAATTGATCTGGCCAAAAACTTGTCCAGAAGCATAGAGCAGCAAGCCCTGGGAATGGGGATCTCTCCGGGCCACCTGGCCGGGCACCCTCACTTGCTGGAAGAGATCATCTCCGGAGAATGTGATGAGGCCCTCTTTGCGCTGCAGTTATCCAAAAGCAGCGGTGTTTTCTTGATTCTCGACGCGACGATCAATCCGGCTCTGGAAGGGGCTGCCCACTCCAGGGCGGGGCTCTATATCAAGAATATGGAGCCGAATATAATCAGCGCCTCCTCCCCCAACATTATTATTCTGCGCGGCTTTCCCGGAATCGGCCATGAAAGGTTGCTGCCGCTCCATGCGCAGTGGCGCATGGAATTTGATGTCAGCGAGGCCCCTTATTATCATCACCCCATGGAGGCGGCGAAGGAGCACCCCCATCTTCCGGTTTCACGGCTCTACTACTGGAGCGATCCGGTGCGGTTGCCCGGGACCAGTGAAGAGGTCATGCTTTGCGCGGCGCCCTTGATCGATTCCAAGGGATCTGTTTTTGGCGTCTGCGGTCTTGAAATAAGCGCGATGCTCTTCAAGCTTTCTCATATGCCCAACAACAGCGATTACAGGCGGCTCTTCGGCATGCTTTCACCGTTAAAGGACGACCGGATCGAACTGGGCCGCTCTTTCTTTGCCGGCGGCTATTTGGCCAAAATGATCGCCGGCGAACAAAGCGTGCTGCAAATAGCAAAGCAGCGTCACCGCTTCCATACCTACAGGCAGGGCCGGGATGATATATTTATGGGGCTGCACAAATCGATCCAGCTTTATCCCCAGGACTCGGTCTTCTTCCATCAGCAGTGGGTTGTCGCGGTAATGGTTCCAGAGAAGGACTTGATGGTTTCCGTGACCCGGCTGAATATAATCCGGTTCATTTCTCTGGTGCTCCTGGTGATCGCCGGTGTGGTGATCTCCTTTAACTTGAGCAACCGTTTTTTCCTCCGACCGCTCTCCCGGGGGCTCGCCATGATCAGAGCGTCGGATCTGGAGGCTGCACCCCGGACGAGGATCCCCGAGATCGACAACCTGATCGATTATCTGGCCAGGCGCAATCGGGAGTTGGCGGAAAAGGCCCGGCGGGAGAACCTGTCTCTTGAGACCCTTGATCGCTTCCTGGACCGGATCGCGGAGCTGACTCCGGCAGAAAGGCAAGTATTTAAGCTTTACGGCGAAGAATGCACGGCCCCGGAGATTGCGGAGAAACTTTGCCTCAGCATTAACACGATCAAAACTCACAGCAAGCATATTTATATGAAGCTCGAGATATCCTCCCGCAAAGAGATTGCTCTCTATATAACCCTGCTCCAAGAGATCGGCATAGAGATCGACTGAGAGTGCCGGAAAAGGGAGGTCCCGTCCGGAAAGGACTGGGTCCAGCTTGGGGGAGCGGCGGATGGTACGCGCAGCGATTGCTGTCCGCAGAAGGATTGTTTTTAAAAGGGCTGCCTTCGGGGAAGCGCGGGGCTTGTTCTGCTGCTGCCTTTGCCGTATAATAGCATAGGGGGGTAGGGTATATTGATAAAGAAAAATAGCGGTGAGGCGGGGGAGTCTGTTGACTGCTGTGCCGGGGGCGAAAAGGACCCGCGCAAGAAACTCTGGCGCGATGAGCGGACGGTGCAGCAGCTGGTGACGCGGCTGAACCGTATTGAAGGGCAGGTGCGGGGGATCAAGCGGATGATCACAGAGGATCTTTACTGTGACGACATCCTCAACCAGATTTCCTCCGTTCAGGCGGCCATCAATGGGGTGGCCAAACTGCTGCTGGACAAGCATGTCAAATTCTGCATCAAGGAACAACTTCTGGCAGGTGACGACGGCGTCATCGACGAGCTGCTGAAAACAATCTCCAAGTTGATCCGGTAGCGAACAAGGGGGCGGGTAAAATGTCCGTGAAAGACAGCACCATTGGCCTAGAGGAGCATATCACCATCCCCATTTCCGGGATGAACTGTGCAGCCTGCGCCGCCAGAGTGGAGCAGGGGCTGCACGCTCTCCCCGGTGTTTCCTCGGCGAGCGTCAATCTGGTGATGGGGAAGGGTGCGGTTAGCTATGATCCCGCGCAGATTGAGCCCCGGCAAATCATTGAGCAGGTGGCTGCGCTGGGCTTCGGGGTTTCCGGGGAGCAGCTGGAGCTGCAGATCTCCGGGATGTCCTGTGCGGCGTGCTCTGCACGGGTTGAAAAAAGACTGAAGGAGTTGCCGGGTGTCGAGGAAGCCGCCGTCAATCTGGCCACCAACAGGGCGAGGGTCACCTATATTCCCGGCCTGATCGACCTCTCCGAGATAGAGCAGGCGGTCAGGGATTTGGGTTATGATCTCAGTCTGGCTCGCGATCTTTCCTTTGATCAGGCCGTCCGGGCCAGGCAGCAAGAGAAGAACTGGCAGCTGGCCCGTTTCATCATGGCAGTGTTGTTTACACTTCCCCTGGCGGTGATGATGTTTTCCTCCCATCTGGGGTTTCATTTTGAGCTCAATCCCTGGGTGCAGTTGGCCCTGGCCACACCTGTTCAGTTTTTTGCCGGGTGGCCCTTTTACCGTGGCGCTTATCATTCCCTAAAATCGGGGGGCGCCAATATGGATGTGCTGGTATCGCTGGGCACATCGGTGGCCTATTTCTATTCTCTCGCTTCGCTTCTGGCCGGTTGGGGTTTGCTCTACTTTGAAGCGGCAGCCATGCTGATGACCATTATCCTGCTCGGAAGGCTGCTGGAGACTGTGGCCAAGGGAAGAACCTCGGAGGCTATTGAAAAGCTGATGGAGCTGCAGGTGAAGAGCGCCCGGGTGATCCGGGACGGCGCCGAGGCGGAGATACCGGTGGAGCAGGTGGCGGTGGGCGATCTGGTTGTGGTGCGCCCGGGGGAGCGGGTTCCCGTGGACGGCATCATCCGGGAGGGAAGCACCAGTATCGACGAATCCCATCTTACCGGCGAAAGCATGCCGGTGGAAAAAAACCCCGAAGATCTTGTCGTCGGGGCATCGATCAACAATTATGGAAGCTTTACCTTCGAGGCAACAAAAGTTGGCCGGGATACAGTGCTGGCGCAGATAATTCGCCTGGTGGAGGAGGCGCAGGGTTCCAAAGCGCCGATTCAGCGCCTGGCGGACCGCGTTTCCAATGTATTTGTGCCGGTTATCATCACCATAGCCCTGCTCACCTTTGCCGGCTGGTATTTGAGTGGAGCCGGTTTTGAAAATTCCCTGATGCATATGGTTACTGTGCTGGTGGTGGCCTGTCCCTGTGCTTTGGGGCTGGCCACGCCGACGGCGATCATGGTGGGGACAGGGCTCGGGGCCGGGAAGGGCATCCTGATCAAAGGCGGCGAATACCTGGAGCGGGTGGAGAAGATCGATACCGTTGTCCTCGATAAAACCGGGACCATCACCCGGGGGGCTCCCGCGGTCACCGATCTGTTGGTCCTGCCGCCCCTGGGGGAGGAAGAGCTTCTGAGCGCAGCGGCTTCGGGGGAAAACAGATCGGAGCATCCCCTGGGC
>JAAZIG010000090.1 GCA_012510325.1 Bacillota bacterium | reverse complement strand
CTTTGCAAAATTTACGGCTACTCCAAGGAAGAGCTAATCGGGGTAAACTACCGCGAGCACACCAATCGGGAAAATTACCGCAAGGCGTTCAAGGCCTTCAACCAGATTTTCAGAAGCGGGACCACCGGTAAGCTGATCAATTACGAAGTGTTCAGAAAAGACGGTGTTCAAAGGCAGGTGGAGATATCTGCCACCCTGATTGTTGATGAATCGGGAGAAGCGGTTGGTTTTCGGGGGACTACCAGGGATGTCACCGAGCGCAGTCAGATGGAAGAACAGCTGAGGCGCTCTGAGGAAAGGTATCGCACTATCATCGAGAACATCGAGGATGCCTATTTCGAAGTTGATCTGGGAGGCCGGTTCACTTTTGTCAATGATGCCCTGTGCAGAAGTATAGGCTATTCCCGTGAAGAGCTCATCGGGATGGATAACCGGCAGTATTCCGAAAAAACGGTCAGGGATCTGTACAAGCTCTTCAACAAAGTTTACCGGACCGGAGAGCCGGTTAAAGCGTACTCCTTCGAGCTGACCCTTAAAGACGGCCACACAGGATTCTGCGAAATATCGGTCACCCTGATCAGGAACAAGCAGGGTGAAGCGGTTGGTTTTCGGGGGATTGCCCGGGATATCACCGAGAGGAAAAAACATGAAGAGCAGATTCGTTATCTGGCGACGCACGATGTCCTCACCGGGCTTCCCAACCGGGTCATGTTTCGGGAGATCCTCCAGCAAAACATCGAATTTGCCTACCGTTACGGCCAACAGTTTGCCCTATTATTTATGGATCTGGACGGTTTCAAAACGATCAACGACACCTACGGACATGATATCGGCGATCATGTTTTGATGACATGTGCCGTCAGGTTGCGGAAGGAGCTCAGAGCTTCTGACTTTATCGCCCGCCTCGGCGGAGATGAGTTTGTTATCCTAGTGAAAAATGTAACTAGCATCAAAAACCTGACCACGCTGCTCGCCAAAATATTTTCCACCGCCGGTATGCCGATCGGGGTCGGGGGCAAGGAGCATTCCCTCACAGCCAGTATCGGGATCAGCATCTATCCGCAGGACGGTCAGGATAAACAGTCTCTGATGAAGGCGGCGGACCTGGCAATGTATTCAGCCAAGGAGAAAGGCAGCAACAACTACCAGTTTTTCTCCATGGGGATCAAGTCTCATTTCAGAGAGAGAACCATCGTTGAGGAGCACCTGCCCAGCGCGCTGGAGCGGGACGAATTCTTTCTTGAATACCAGCCCAAATTGGATTTAAAAACCGGCACCATTACCGGTGTCGAAGCGCTGCTGCGCTGGCGCAATCCCGAGCTGGGTCTGGTTACCCCGATGCGGCTAATCCCGGTAGCAGAGAGTTCCGGCTTGATCGTTCCCATCGGTCGGTGGGTTTTAAAGACCGCTTGTATGAAAAATGTCGCCTGGCAGCGCCAGGGGCTTCCCCGGATTACCATGGCCGTAAATTTGTCTCACCGCCAGCTATTGGACGACCGTCTGATCGAGGATATTAAGGATGTTCTTTTGGAATCGGGCATGGATCCGGAGCTGCTGGAGCTGGAGATCACCGAGAATTTGCTGCTGAGCTATTTCCCGCGCATCATCAATGTCTTGAACCAGCTCAAAGGGCTGGGGGTGCGGCTGGCTCTGGATGACTACGGATCGGGCTACTCCTCTCTCGCCCAGATCAGGCATCTGCCCGTAGATACGCTCAAGATTGATCGCTCCATTATCGGCAATATCCCGGCCAACAGGATCGATATGGCCATTATCGAAGCGATCCTGGGTATCGGCAAGGCGCTCAACATGACCACAGTTGCTGAAGGTGTCGAGACCTTGGAGCAGCTTGAATTTTTAAAGGATCCCTTCTGCGATGAAGTGCAGGGATTCTATTTTTCCAGACCGGTTGCCCCCGAAGTTGCCGCTGAATTGATCAACTCAAGGAGATTCCAGCTGACCAAGTAATCACTCAGTAACCGCTTCAAGATATCCCCGGCCTCCGGCAACCGCCTGCCGGAAAGATTTACCGCCACATTTGTGTTATGATCTCAAGTAAAAGAATCCACATGAAAGAGGGACTTCCATGTACTGTCTACCGGAATGCCATCCTTGCCTTGAAAATCTGGCCCGCCGCTGCGCTTCGCTGGCTACCGCTGATGCGCAAAAACACGACCTGGCTCTCAAAGAAGCCCTGGGCTACCTTGAAGACAACTTCTCTCTGAATTGCGTCTCCACCGGTTTGGCTGCAGAGATGCAGCGGCTTATCCGGCAGAAAACTGGAAACAGCGATCCCTTTGCCGCGCTCAAAAAGAAGGAGATTGCCCTGGCGCGTCGTATCGCCGAGAAATTCGCCCTGCCCGGACAGGCTACGCTCCACGAGCTGGTGCAGTTTGCCGCCAAAGGGAACGGTTTCGACTTTTTTCAGGATCTGCAGATGCTGGAAAAACAGTTTCAAGAACCGGTGGAATTTGCCCGCGATGAAACTGCTGCTCTGGGCGAGCTGCTGTCGGGTTACCATGCCGAGGACGGCAACGTGATCGTTTACCTGGCGGACAATGCCGGTGAATGTCTCTTTGACCTGCCTTTGGTGAAGCATCTGGGGCAATGGGCCAAGGTTTACTATGCGGTGAAGGGGTCGCCGGTACAAAATGATCTTTCTCTGATTGATCTGGAGCAAAGCGGACTGATCGACAATTTTCCCAATGTCATCTCGACGGGGACCGATTCGCCGGGGCTTGATCTGGACGGAGCCTCGCCTCCATTTAAAAATCTTCTTGCCAGGGCCGCTCTGATCATCGCCAAGGGGATGGGGCACTACGAGACCCTGCCCGAGCTGTCCCTGCCGCAGCCGGTCTTTTTAATCTTTCAGGTAAAATGCAACCCCATCGCAGAACATTCAGGCCTGCCGCGGCACAGCTACGCCGCCTATTTTTTGGACTGAACAGTTATTAACGTAAACCAAGCGCAGACACTTGCCCATATGCAGTCGGGTTCAGTGGTGCTTAAGCCAACTTGAAAGCGGGTATAATTGTCTCTCGTGAACGCAAGCGGCATCTTTGTTTGGGCGATTCCATCGATATGCTTGTTCGTTCTGCCATGGTTAGAACGGAATAGGTCGGGTTTATTTGGTGAAAGTTCCCGGGTTATGGAAAAACGATCACCGCTGTCCTGGCGGGGCCTGTTTTGCTCACTCGCTCTTATTGCCGCTTACAGTGCAATTCTTGCCATAAAATATACGTCCCTCTTCCAGGTTGTGCTTATAGATACAGCCTTGGGCTTCTTTTATATCGGGGTGAATACACTTCTTTTGATTGCTGCATTCCATATATCTGGAGCAGCAGCCGAAGCTTTCGACAGCGCCCTCCTGATAGCACTCCTCAAAAACAGCCTTGGCGTTTTCGATAAATCTTTTAACGGTATTTTTATTGAAAGGTATTTTGGCCCAGAGATGATCGGACTTTTTGGTTTCCATTTCATCCTCCAGTTTAAAAAGCCCAAGAAACCGTTTTGCCGCCTCCAGCCTAACACCGGCCTTGGATCTTGATTTAATAATCTTAATTACAGCTATTTCACACATCCTGATTGTGTGGTGGTTTGCATAAGGCTTAAGCTCTAAACGTTCCTCAGTAAAATATTCGCTTTCCCTGACGCGGTCTTTGATTTCGTCATAAAATGTATTTACAATATTGTCCATGTTGCCCCCCCTTTCCCAATCATCACCGATGAGCTGCCACCACCTGATGAGGGTATTATCAGTTTTCTCCCAGGGATAACAGTTCCAGGAACTCTTTCTCCGCGATGATCTCTATTTCGTAACCTTTTTCAATTAATTCAGCGGCCTTTCTTTCTTTTCCGCTGGTTCCCTCCGGTCCAACCAGAGCTTGATCCTGAATTCCCCGGACGACAATATTGGTTTTTCTGGACACATAATTTTTCACAATGCCGCCGCGGTTAACGGCCTTTTGCATTGCTGTTCTCCGGTCCATCTTTTGCAGTTCACCGGTAAAGACAATGGTTTTGTTGTACAAAGGATGCTTTTCATCAAAGTTTTCTGCGGTGGCCACTATTTCCGAAGTGGCGATGTTTTCAAACCTGCGCCTTTGAAAATACTTTTGGGGCTTTAAAGCGGTGAATTCTTTGATGGAAAGATCGCCGTGTGTTTTACAGAAATCTTGAAAAGTTTTTTCGCTCAAGCTCTTGACAGTTTTAATAACTAAGTTTGCGCACATCCGGGCATCGCTGAAAGCATTATGATGACCCTCAGTGGATATGCCGAAGTAGCGGGCTCTTTCTGGAAGGGATGCACCGACTCTTCGCCCCGCGCAGGCGCGGTTAGATATTTGGATGCTGCAAAGATAATTAAATTGGGGCATTTGCAGTTCAGATTCTATCAGGCAGCGTTTTAAGACTGACATGTCGAAATAGGCATTATGAGCAACGATGATACTGTTGTTGAAATAGCGCTTCGCTTGTGCCCATACTTCTGGAAACAGCGGGGCCCCCCGAACAGTCTGGGGCGTGATCCCGTGGATCGCAATGTTTTTTTTAGCGAAGTGAAGATTTGCCGGTCTGATCAGGAAGTGCTCTCCGCCCACTATCTTTAAGTTCTTTACTGCTACAAGGCCCATGGAGCAAGCGCTGTTTAAATTGTCATTGGCAGTTTCAAAGTCAACAGCGATAAAATCATAGGACAACAATTAATCACCACCAGATGTAAACCCAGTATAGGTCATGGCAGGAAAGGTGGAAGAAATAAATGAGGATCTTTTGCGCAGGGTTTTCTTTCTGTTAAGTATAGCGAGATTTGGGCTCAGATGTCAATATAAAACAGTCGCCAACGGCACAATCGGGACAATCAAAGGTCCGCCAGACAATACTTTGCCAATTTTGTCCCTCAATACGGATTTGAGGCGATCTTTGTCTCCTGGGCTCCGAAAAAGGCATTGTATTGTTTCAAAAAATATGTAATAGT
>JAAZIG010000089.1 GCA_012510325.1 Bacillota bacterium | reverse complement strand
CGTCGCCTTTCAGGATCCGGCCTATCCGGTCTACGTTGACTCCAATGTCATCGCCGGACGCTCCGGTCCGTACAACCCCGACGAGAGCAATTATCAGGGCTTTATCTATATGCCCTGCCATGAAGAGAACGGTTTCATCCCCGCCCCCCCGCAGGGGAAGGTCGATCTGATCTACCTCTGCAGCCCGAACAATCCCACCGGGGCGGTGGCCGACCACCGGCAGCTGCAGACATTTGTCGACTATGCCCGGAAGCACCGGGCGGTGATCATCTTCGATGCCGCCTATGCCGAATTCATCACCGATCCCGGGCTGCCGCGCTCAATATTCGAGATCGAAGGGGCCAGGGAATGCGCCATCGAGATCGGCAGCTTCTCCAAATTTGCCGGATTCACCGGGGTCCGCCTGGGCTGGTCCGCAGTTCCCCAAACCCTGGTTCTCGAAGACAGTGAACCCGGGGAAGTCCACCGGTGCTGGCTGCGCCGGCAGACGACCTTTTTCAACGGCGCCTCCAATATCGCCCAGCGCGGGGGGCTGGCGGTGCTCTCCCCCCGGGGCCTCGCCGAATGCCGGGAGCTCATCGGCTACTATATGGAGAATTCACGGATCATCAAGGAGGGGCTGCAAAAAAGCGGGCTGACCGTTTACGGCGGGGTCAATGCGCCGTACCTCTGGGTGCAAACCCCGGGCAATCTCTCTTCGTGGGAATTCTTCGACCGCCTGCTTCAGGAAGCGCATGTTGTGGGAACCCCCGGTTCCGGTTTCGGCCCTTCGGGGGAAGGCTATTTCCGGCTGAGCGCTTTCGGGCACAGAGCCGCTATCGAGGCGGCCGTCGACAGCATCGTCACCAAGCTGCTTTAACAAAAATCGGGCAAGACTTTTAGATAAATATTTAACCTTACGGAGGACGGTATGAGCAACGGCAAACAGATTCCCCTTTCCCAAGATGAGCTGGAAAAAATCACAGCAGAGTATCCCACTCCCTTCCACCTGTACGACGAAAAGGCGATCCGGGAAAACGCCCGGGCCTTCTACAGGGCTTTCTCCTGGGCTCCGGATTTTAAGAATTACTTCGCCGTCAAAGCGTGCCCCAACCCGACGCTCCTGAAGATATTGCAAGAGGAGGGAATGGGCGCGGATTGCAGCTCCCTGACGGAGCTGATCATGGCTGAAAGAACCGGTTTCGGGGGCGAGGAGATTATGTTCAGCTCCAACAACACCCCGGAGTCTGAATTTGTCGAGGCGGCCCGCCTCGGTGCCGTGATCAACCTCGACGATATCAGCCATATCGAGACTCTGGAGAAAAGTGCCGGCATCCCCGAGCTGATCTCGTTTCGCTACAACCCCGGCGAGGCCCGTTTCAGCAATGCCATCATCGGCTCGCCGCAGGAAGCAAAGTACGGCGTAACCCGGGAGCAAATTGTCGGCGCCTTTCGAAGCGTCAGGGAAAAAGGAGCCAAACGCTTTGCCCTGCACACGATGATCGTCTCCAACGAGCTCGATGAAAACTGCTTTGCCGACACGGCGCAGCTGCTCTTTGCGCTCGCCGTCAGGCTCAAGGAGGAGGCCGGAATCAGGATCGAGGCGATCAATCTGGGCGGCGGCATCGGCATCCCCTACCTCCCTGAAGAGAAAGCGGTCGATTTTGAGCGGCTGTCGAAAAAGATCGCCGCTCTCTACGACGAGATACTCGTCCCCGCCTCCCTCGACCCGACCAGGGTGCTCTTCGAATGCGGCCGGATGGTCACCGGGCCCTACGGCTACCTGGTGAGCCGGGTGCGCCATGTGGCCAGCAAATACAAGGAGTACGTCGGCGTGGACGCCTCCATGGCCGACCTGATGCGCCCGGGAATGTACGGCGCCTATCACCATATCACGGTGCCGAGCAAAGAGGGTCAGCCGCACGACCGGATCTACGATGTCACCGGATCGCTCTGCGAAAATGTTGACAAATTTGCCATCGACCGACTGCTGCCTGAGATCGATCCCGGCGACCTGCTCGTGATCCACGATGCCGGAGCCCACGGGCACGCCATGGGCTACAACTACAATGGAAAGCTGCGCTCAGCAGAGCTGCTGCTGCGCGAAGATGGAACGGTGCAGCTGATCCGGCGGGCTGAAACCGTTGACGACTACTTCTCCACAGTGCGTTTCCCGGGGACACCGGTAAAGATTTAGCCGCCGGCTGCAGGGAGGGCCCCTTCAGCGGGGACCACATCACCCCGGGAAGGGTGATTTGGCAGCGCCACCACGGAGGGGGTGATCCGAAATGAACGGGGAACAGTTTTATGTAATAACCGCGGATATCATCGCCTCGCGAAAACAGGAGGAGGCTCCCCGGCGGGCCCGGGAAGGGCTCGCCGCTCTCAATTTGCGCCACCGCTCCGCCCTGGCGGCAGAATTCACCCTTTACCGCGGCGACGAGATCCAGGGCGCCCTGCGCGGCAGTGCCGATCTCATCCGGACGCTCCGCCACCTGCGCTTCTTTTTACCCGGCCTGAAGCTCCGGGCCGGCGTCGGCGCCGGCGCGATCAGCGCCGGTCTCGAGCAAAAATATGCCTGGCAGATGGACGGCAGCGCCTTCCACCGCTCCCGGGCGGCCCTCGAAAAAATCAAGAACCGCCGCACCCCGGCGACATGCTTTCACGGCGAAGAGCAGAAGAGATGGGAGACGGTCAGCGCCTTTTACGAGCTCATCGACACGATCCAGAGCCGCTGGACAATCAAGCAGTGGCAGGCTGTGGATGCCTACGAGCGCGCCGGCACCTATGCCGCCGCCTCGCTGGAGCTGGGGATCAGCCCGCAGAATGTCGCCAAACGCTGCCGGGCCGCCTCCTGGAAAGCGGTCTTCGGAGCAGAGCGCTTCCTGACGGCATACCTTAATCAGGGGTAATCTTTTTGGAGTTGCTTCTGGCCATGATCCTGGCCCACATCATCGCCGATTTTTTGCTGCAGAGCCCGCAAACCGTCGCCGAGAAAAGCCGGGGGGTCCTGCGGGGCTATCTGCTTCATTTTGGCGGCCACTGCGCCGCCCTCGCTCTTTTGACCCACCCCTACTTTTCAGCTGCAACCGCCTTCCTCTGGATCGCCCTCCCCGCGGCACACCTCCTGATCGACTGGCTGAAGAATCGCCTGTTTCCGCACGGGCATCCCGCTGCCGCGCTCATCTTTCTGCTCGATCAGGGGCTGCACCTTCTGCTGATTTTCTGCGCCTGGCAGTGGACCGCGCCGCCCCCCTGTGTTACGGTAACCTCCTTTTACCGCCGCTTGCTCACTCCTGCCGGCAGCGCCCTGATGGGGCCGCTCTTCTGCAGCAAGACAGCACCGGCCCTGTTCACCGCCGTAATCTACGGCTTCGTCATCTTTGGCGGAGCGGCGCTCGTTCCCAAAGTGCTCGCCCTGGAGGCTTTCCGTCTGCCCGGTCCCGCCGGCCGCTCCGGCGGCAGCCGCCGCGCCGGACGCTATATCGGCATGCTCGAGCGGGCGATCATCCTTTCCTTAACCCTGGCCGACGCCTTTGCCGCCATCGCCTTTGTGCTGACGGCAAAATCGATCGCCCGCTACAAGGAGCTGGAATGCAGAAGTTTTGCCGAATACTACCTCGCCGGGACCCTCTTGAGCACCCTGCTGGCCATTCTGGGCGGACTGCTGATCGGCTCCGCCCGGGGGCCGCTTTGAAATACGGGAGCGGGTGAACGAGAAAAAGAGGCTTTCCAGGCGCAGCCCCCACTGCAGCCCTGCCGCAACATCAGGGGAAGTTGCAGGCGGAAAGAGCCGCAACAAAGGGAAAACGGCGCCGCGCTATTCCCAGCGGAACAGCTTCAGGGAAAGGTACGAGCAGACCAGCAGCACTCCCCCCAGGACCAGGAGGCTGGGGAAGAGCACCTCCGCCGCTTCGCCGAGCCAGATGGCCTTCATCGCCCGGACCACGTGGGTAACCGGTAAAACTGCGGCGATCTTCTGCATCAGCGCGGGCATCAGCTCCATGGGGATGGTCGCACCGGTCAGAAACAGCATGGGGAAGTAGACCAGATTGGCAATGGCCGTGGCTGCCCTCATATTGGGCGCCAGGCCGGCGATGAGAAAACCTACCGAGAAGATGCTCAGGGTCGAAAAAAGAAAAACAGCCGCCACAGGCAGGAAGCTGCCCATGAAGCGAAGGTTGAAGACGAGCCTCCCCACCAGAAACAGAAGGAGCATCCCGGCGATGGTCATGAGAAGGTTCACACTGATCTGGGAGATGATGACGTAGACCGGGCTCAGCGGCGTTGCCTGAAATCTTTTGAGGATCTTCTTCTCCCGGTACTCGCAGATGGTCAGCGGCAGGCTCATCAACCCGGTGATGGAGATAACCATCCCCGCATAGGCGGGCACGGAGATATCGATGACGCCGTAGCCACCGTAGAGCGCCTCCGGCTCGTTGCCGAAGATACCGCCGAAGAGCAGAAGCATCAGCGAGGGGAAGACCAACAGAAAGAACATATTTATAAAATTGCGGGTGAAGAGTTTAAACTCCATCAGGGTGAGCTTGATCATTGCCGGGCTCATTTTACCCCCTCCAGTGAATCAGCAGCCGGAGCGGTCCCGGCCAGCTCCAAAAAAACAGCTTCCAGATCCGGGGGTTTTACGGCCAGCCCGGTGTACTCAATCTCATTTTCCTCCAAATGGCGCAGCAGCGCAGCCACAGCTTTATCGCCGTTCCCGCAGAGGGTAATCAAATTATGTTTCCGCTGCACTGAAGTGATCCCGGCGAGGTTTTCGAAACTTCCGAGGTGCTCAACAGGAGAGCGGAAGGAGATCATCGTCGGCAGAGCAAACCGGCCGACCACTTCGCCGATGGTGCCGCTGCTCACAATTCGTCCGCAGTTCATCATCGCCACCCGATCGCAGACCGCCTCCACCTCGTCCATGTAATGCGAAACGAGGACAATGGTCAGACCGCGCTTTTTCAGCTGCAACAGCAGCTCCCACATCCGGTGGCGGGCATGCGGATCGAGACCCGTGGTCAGCTCATCCAAAAAGAGCACCCGGGGGTTGGGAATAAGCGCCAGCACGATGGAAAGTTTCTGCCGCTGCCCCCCAGACAGATTGGCGATAAAGTCTCTTTTTTTAGCGGTGAGCTGCATCATCTTCAGCAGTTCATCGTAAGGGGTGGGGCGGCGGTAGAGAGAGGCAAACAGCTCGCAGATCTCAAATACCCGCACCCTCTCCTGATAGGCGGTGTCCTGCAGCTGCACCCCGACCAGCCCGTAGAGCTCCTGCCGATCTTTCCACGGATCGAGGCCGAGCACCCGGACCGTCCCGCTGTAAGCCCGGCGCAGCCCTTCAATACATTCCACGGTGGAGGTTTTGCCGGCGCCGTTTGGGCCGACCAGACCGAAGATCTCCCCCTCGGAAACAGTGAAGGAGACGTTGTCCACCGCTCGGAGCTCTCCGTAATTCACGGTGAGCGAATCCACCCGGATCATTTTTTAGCCACTGCCTGTTCCCCGCTCCCTGTTTAGTTTCCCCCAAGCGCTCCCCCGGCTTCTGCGGACGGGTCAAAGCGCCGCCGGCATCCCGCCGGCTCGTCTCCGCAAAAGCTTATTTTTACCAGTATAGCATATTCTAAAAAGTAAATCTGCCCCGGATGAGCCCCCCGGATCGGAGCAGCCCTTAAGCTGGTCACCCGTTCACCTTTTCCCCCGCGGGAAAACAGCGGCAAAGAGAGCCCAGCTGGAAGAAACAAAACAGGGCCAACCGGTCGGCCGAAGCGGTCTGGCTAGAGGCGGGCAATTGGTATATGCTTAAACTGACGGCGACAAGAGCCGCCGACGGAAGTAACAGCGGGGGGTGCGGGATGCAGATACAGCTCTTTGGAGGCGAATTTACGCTGCTCCACCGGTTCAGGAGCAAAAAAAACCGGGTCTATCTGGTGGAAAACAGTAACGGCCGCTTTCTGCTGAAACTTTACCGGCCGCCGCACCACCGGCGCTCCGCCGCGGAGCACGGCGTGCTGCAGGAGGCTTACCGGAGAGGTGCCGCCGTGCCGCAGCCCCTCGCCTTCAGCGAGGAGAGGGCGCTGCTGCTGGAGTATATCGCCGGAGAAAATCTCTGCGACCTGCTCAACCGGCGCTGCCGGCCAGTATATGCAGATATGCTCGCCGAATGGTTCGCCTGTTTCCACCGCTGTTTCAGCCGCCCCGGCGGGACAACCCTGCTCCGGGGGGATGCCAATCTGAGAAACTTCGTCGTTTCCCGAAGGGGAGCGCTCTACGGAATTGACTTTGAAGAGGCGGCGCCGGGCAGACCGGAGCAGGATCTCGGCCAGATCTGCGCCTCCATCCTCGACACAGAGCCGATGTTCACCCCGGCAAAGGCAGTCCTCTGCCGCCGGCTGATCGTCCGTTACGGACAGATGGCCGGCCGCGAAAACCCGGAGCACAGTCTCGCCGGCCCCATCGCTGCGGCGCTGCGCGAGAGCGCCCGGCGCCGGCCGCAGCAGCGCCGCCATCTTTTAAGGGAAGCCGGCCGACTCGAGCGTAAAGGGCTGGCCATTTATCTGTCCTGACAGCCGCGGCGGCGATATGTTAAACTTGGACAGGAACAACGCATAGAAAAAGGATGAGCATAATGATTACCCTGTCCTCCCGGCAAATCAAAAAAATGAGTCCCGACCCCGGCACCTATTTCCGGGGACTGCAATACCACCGCCGGGGAGCCGTTGAAAGTCTGCGCTTCGATGAGCACGAAAACTGTTTTGAAGCCCTGGTGGAGGGAACGGAGCAATATCGGATCAGGGTCCGCTTCGACGGGGCGCACAGCATCACCGCCTCGTGTAACTGCTATGCCTTTGCCCACTATGACGGATTTTGCAAGCATATTATCGCCGTGCTGCTGGCCATCTCCGGGGGGCTGCCCCAGAGTCTTTTCAAAACAGCCGCAGAGAAACAGGTGGAGCAGCTTCTGGATCGCTATGCGGAAAAAATGGGCGGAGCCGAAAAAAGAGCGGAGGTCCGGCTGGATCTCCTGATCCGCTTCGCCGGCGCACGCTACTACGGCGGCTCACCACAATACTCCGCCGCCTTTAAAATAGGCACCTCCAGAAAATATGTGGTCAAAAGTGTCGACAAGCTCATCTCCGCCATCGCCCGGCAGAGGCCGCTCCATTTCGGAAAGCAGTTCACCTATAATCCGGCGGCACACTTTTTTTCTCCGGACAGCCGCCAGGTTATCGATTTCCTGACCCGGATCTATGAAGTTGAAACGGAAAACAGTTCCCCCGGCCTGTTAAAGGGCCGGGAGGTGGCGCTCTCCGAAGAGCTCTTCCGGAGGTTGCTGTTAGAAACAAAAGGGTTTCCCTTCACCCTGGAAGTGGATCGCCGGAGCATCGGTGAGGTCATCGTTACCGAGACGGAGCTGCCCCTGCAGTTTTCCCTCAAAGAAAGCCCGGAGGGGCTTCTCTTGAAACTGGAGGAGGCCGGCAGGATCAAACCGCTGACGAAACAGGGCGATCTGGTGCTCTTCGAGGATAAGATCTACCACCTCTCCGCCACATCGCAAAAAGATCTCCTGCCGCTGCTGCGGGCCGCACAGCAGGAAGAAGATGGAAATCTGCAGATCAAGGCAAAACAGCAGCAGCGTTTTTTCTCGGGGCTATATCCGCACATCGAGAAGAGAGCTGCTTTAACCGTCTCCCCCTCCCTGAAAGAGCGGCTCTACCGCCCTTCAGCCGAAGCGAGGATCTTTCTCGATTTCGAGGGCGGCGAGGTCATGGCCAAACTCGAGTTCGTCTACGGCGAGCTCGTCGTGGACCCCTTTGCTCCGGAGGAACTTTCGGCAGAAGATGAATCCGGCGAGCTGATCTTGATCCGGGATGCCGCTGCGGAGCAGCAGGTGATGCGCTTCTTTGAGGAGGCGGAGTTCACCGTCAGAGGCCGGCTGATGCATCTGCATAGAGATGAGGATATCTGGAATTTTGTCAGCGAGGTTGTTCCCGCCCTGCAGCAGCACGCCGCAGTTTATTACAGCGACCGCTTCAAGCAGGCCGGCCGCAAAGCGCCCCGCTTCACCGGGCGGGTGGGGATCGACTGGGATCTCGATCTGTTGGAGCTGGATCTGGAGCTGGAAGGCATCGACCCGGATGAGCTGGCCGAGATCTGGCAATCCCTGCAGGTAAAGCGCAAGTACCACCGCCTCCGCGACGGCTCGCTCCTCTCTCTCGAAGGAGAGGGGATCGAGCAATTTACCAGCCTGGCCGGTGCTCTGGAGCTGCAGCCGGCAGAGCTCCAGAAAGAGAAGATCCGCCTGCCCAAATTTCAAGCCCTCCATCTGAACCAGCTGCTTCGCGATTTCGGGATCGATGCCGTCAGGGAGAGCACGGAGCTCTCCGCTCTGATCCGCAAGATCCGCGATCCCGCCGGATCAGACTTTCAACTGCCCGCGGATCTGAAAGGGCTTTTGCGCGATTACCAAAAGACCGGCTTTATGTGGCTGAAATCGCTCGCCGTTTACGGTTTCGGCGGAATCCTGGCCGATGATATGGGGCTGGGAAAGACCGTGCAGGCCATCGCTTTCATCCTTTCGGAACATCAGGAAACCGATCCCCGGAGCGAGCCGGCCCTGATCGTGGCCCCGGCCTCGCTGATCTACAACTGGGAAGCGGAGATTGAAAAGTTTGCCCCTTCGCTGAAAACAGTAGTCGTGGCAGGGACAAAGCCGGAGCGGCGCAAGCTGCTCTCGCAACTGCACCTTGCCGACGTCGTGATCACCTCCTATCCCCTGCTCCGCCGGGACAGCGCCGCTTACGCCGCCCTCACCTTCAGCTCCTGCTTCCTGGATGAAGCGCAGTACATCAAGAATCCAAAATCGCAGACCGCCCAGTGCGTGCGCCGGCTCAACTCCGGAAAGCGCTTTGCCCTCACCGGCACCCCCATCGAGAACTCGCTGACGGAGCTGTGGTCCATCTTTCAGTTCATCATGCCGGGCTATCTGCAATCGGAGAAAAAATTCACTGAAAAATATGGCGCCGGGGTTGCGGCAAACCCCGGGGAAAGGCGGCGGGCGACGGCAGCGCTGGCGGCAAAAGTGCGCCCCTTTATTCTGCGTCGGCTGAAGGAGGAAGTCCTTGCCGAACTGCCCCCCAAACTGGAACACCGCCTGCTCTCCGAGCTGACCAGGGAGCAGAAGACGATCTACCTCGCTTACCTGGAGAGGCTGCGCGAACAGGCGAAGACGCAGCTTCAAGATGGGGCTTTTAACAGAAGCCGCATTCAGATCCTCGCCGGGCTGACCCGGCTGCGGCAGATCTGCTGCCACCCGGCCCTTTTTGTCGAAAACTACCGCGGCAAAAGCGCCAAGCTGCTGCAGCTCCAGGAGCTGCTCAGTGAAGCTGTCGGCGGCGGACACCGCATCCTTCTCTTTTCCCAATTCACGGGAATGCTGCAGCTGATCAAGGGGGTGCTCGACCGGGAGGGCTACCGCTATCTCTACCTTGACGGCGCGGTCAAGACAGGCAACCGCCTGCAGATGGTGGATTCCTTTAACCGGGGGGACGCCGAGATCTTTTTGATCTCTTTAAAAGCCGGGGGAACGGGGCTGAACCTCACCGGCGCCGACGTCGTCATTCAGTACGATCTCTGGTGGAACCCGGCGGTGGAGGAGCAGGCTGCGGGACGGGCACACCGTATCGGCCAGAAGAAGGTGGTCCAGGTGATCCGGTTGCTGGCCAAAGACACTATTGAAGAGAAAATTTTTGAGCTCCAGCAGAAGAAAAAAGAGCTCATCGACCGGGTGATTCAGCCCGGTGAGACTTTCCTTTCGACGATGAGCGAAGCGGATATCCGCGAGATTCTGGAGATCTAGGAGAGCGCCTGGCGATGCCCTCCTAAAAAAACAACTGTTACAGGGAGGAGATCAGATGAGCCGCGAACTGGAAGGAGACCTGGTCATTGTCGGAGGAGGCACTGCCGGGGCGTACCTCGGATGGCGCATGGGACAGCGGGGACACCGCGTTTATCTGGTGGAGAAGCAGAAACCCGGCGAGCCCGGCAGCCATATCGGCATTTTCCATATTGATGAAATCAGATTCGCCCAATTCGACATCCCTTTGCCCGAGGGCGACGAGCTCATCGCCCACCATCCCACCGGAAAAGCCTGGCCTCCGGACGGGGATGAAGCGAAACCGGTGCGCTACCCTTTCTACGTGATGGAGATGCCTCTGTTTATCGAAAGATTGCAGGGCTATGCCGCCAGAGCAGGAGCGGAGATTCTCTTCGAAACGGAATTCACCGGACTTATTCTGGACAAAGGGCGCCCGGCGGGGATCGAAGCCCGCGCCGGCGATGAAAAGATCACCATCAGGGCGCCGCTCGTCGTCGACGCCTCCGGTGTCGACGGCGTGGTCCGGGTCAGCCTGCCCGAGGAGCTGGGGATGGAGACCGCCCCCATCGAGGCCACGGATTTTCTCTATGTGATCCTGCAGTACTGGGACGACCTCGCCCCTGATTTTCCCCGGGGGTTGAACTTCTACCCCTTTCACAAGGCCTTTATCAACCCCGGCTACGGCGAAGGCGTCATCGTCGGCATCGGCCAGCCGGAAAAACTGGAGACCGCCTCGCAGATCCAGGAACAGTTTCTGGAGGAGCGCTTCCCCGGAGTCAAGCACCGCCTTGTCAAAAAGACCTGGGGCCGGACCCCCTACCGCCGCCCTCCTTTTTCTCTGGTCGCCGATTCGTTCATGGTGGTGGGCGATGCCGCCTTCATGACCAAGCCTTTTTCCGGCGAAGGGGTCACCTCCGGTTTCACCGCCTGCCAGATAGCCGCTGAGATTGCCGACGCCGCTTTGCATAAAAAGGATCTTTCCCGGGAGCAACTCTGGCCCTTAAATGTCCGCTATTTTAGGGATCAGGGGGCCAAATTTGCCGGTCTCATGGCCCAGCTGCTAGTTGCAGCGGAGCTGCCCAGAGCTGATGTAAATTACCTGTTCAGCCGCGATGTGGTCTTCTCCAGCTACGATCTTGAGCAGATGAACCGGTACTTTGAGGTCAAGATGGGTCCGGGAAGGCTGCTCAAAACGGCAGCGGCTCTTCTGAGCGGCAGGCTGAGCGGCAAGCTCTCCCGGGAGGGCTTTTCCGCGCTGCTGGCGGCGATGAAAAACGCCGGAGCCATTCAGAAGCATTATGAAAGTTTTCCCGACGATCCTGCAGATTTTCCCCGGTGGACGGGGCAGGCGAAGAAGCTGTGGGGCGAAGAGTAAAGCCGATCTCTCACGGCCGGGCGCGCTGCGGTTACAAGGGAGCAGCGGCACAAAGAGCGCGCCTCTGCTCCCCATTTTCCAATCCTGCTATTCTTCCGGCGGGTTGCCGCCGCAGGCAGCTGAACCGTTCGGTTTACTGTTCAAGGTTGTCGGAAGCGTAGCGGTACATTGCCGACAGCGCCGCCACCGCTTTTTCCGGGGTGGCGTAGACCGGAAAACCGGCCTGCTCGATGGCAATCACTTCGCTCATGGTAAATTCCTTGCAGGGGACACAGATCAAAAGCGGCTTGCCCCCAAAATCGATCTTTTTTAGATCATCTAAGTACGTCTCCAGGATCTCCGCCTGCAAAATAGCGATGAAGCTGCTGATCTTGTCACTTTGCAAACCCGCTTCGATAATCTCCCGGAGCTGCTTCCCATGAAGATCAAAAGTGCAATCAACGGGATTCTGAGGCCCGACAAAGGGGGGCAGAATCTCTTTCAGACGGCGGTGGGTTGGCCCGTCCAGCTCGGCGGGCTTCATCCCGCCCAGGGAGAGGGCATCGGCGGTAGCCACCCCCAAAGAGCCGGTATAGGAGATCACCATGGCGCCATCCCCCCGGGGAAGGGGCTGTTTGGAAAAGGCCCTTACCAGCCCAAACATATGCTCGTTGTCCCGCGCCCTGATCACCCCCGCCTGCCTGAAGGCGGCGTCGTAGATGAGATCATTGCCCGCCAGCGAAGCGGTATGGGAGGAAACCGCTTTCTTGCCCGCTTCCGTCCGCCCGGTTTTCAGGATAATCACCGGTTTCTTCGCCGCAACCTGACCGGCCACATCGATAAACCGGCGCCCGGTCTTGACATCCTCCAGGTACATACAGATCACTTCAACCAGATCGTCCTTCCCGAGGTACTCGAGAATATCGGTCTCATTGAGATCGGCCTTGTTCCCTATTGTCGCCACGATGGCAAAATCCATGATCTGGCGCATCCCCCAGAGCATTCCGGCGGCATAAACACCCGCCTGGGCAATCAGCCCGATATTTCCCCGGCGCAGCTCGCCGACCGTGCCGATGGACTGAACCATGCGGTGCTGCGTATTGATCATGCCGGAACAATTTGGCCCGACAAAACGGCAGTTGTAGGTCTCCGCCAGCTCCTGCAGCTCCCGTTCAATATCCTCGCCCGCGGCCCCGGTTTCCGCAAACCCCGCCGATTCGATGATGATATATTTAATTCCTTTTTCGCAACATTCCTGAAATGCCTTGACCGTATGCGCCGCCGGAACAAGAATAATCGCCACATCGACAGGCCCCTCGATATCATGAACGCTGGCCACCGCGGGGACACCCTGGACGACTTTCGCCTTGATATTGACGGGATAGAGTTTGCCGGCAAAACCGTGGCGCAAGAGGTTGTCAAACACATTCCAGCCCAGTTTTCCCGGCGTATCCGAGGCCCCGATAACGGCGAGGCTTTCGGGATAGAACAGATCCCGCAGGCCGGAGTCCTCCTTTTTTGGCGAGGAAACGGCCTCCGGCGAAAGCGGTTCATCCAGGAAAATGCGCGCATCAACGATGGTGTAGCCATCCTCATAGAGAAAAACCGGGTTCAGATCAAGTTCTTTGATCTCCGGATGGCAGAGCACCAGCTCGGAAACTTTGAGCAGAAGCTCTTTCAACGCCGCCAGATCCACCGCTGTGCCCCGGTAACCCTGGAGCAGGGTGTAGCCGCGGATCTCCTCGAGCATGGCCTCTATATCTTTCTCGGTCACCGGCAGGATCCTGAAGGAGACATCCTGCAGCACCTCGACGAAGACCCCGCCGAGGCCGAACATGATCACGGGACCGAAGGTGGGATCCCTGCTGACGCCGATGATCGCCTCCAGACCCGGGGAGGCCATTTTCTGTACAGCCACGCCGGCCAGTTTTGTGCCGGCAAAGGCGATCTCAATCTCAGCAAAGGCGCGCTCCACCTCGGCAGCATTTTTTAAATTTAATTTGACCCCGCCGGCATCGGATTTATGAACGACCTCCGGCGACAGCACCTTCAAAACCACCGGATAACCGATCCGGCTGCTCAGCTCCACCGCCTCTTCACGGGACTGAGCGGCAGATGCACCGGTCGTGGGCAGCCCCTGCCTTTCCAAAATCTCCTTACACTCATGCTCCATGAGATAGCTTCTTCCTTCATCTTGAGCCTGACTAATAATCTTGTCTCTTAAGATCATCTTATTCCTCCTTATCTGCGATCCTGAGTTCGACTAGGGAGCATCCTCATTTAGTATATCAAAATTTTATAAGTATTTAGACCAGCTTTACAGTAATTTAGTTCTGTAATGCAAATATCCGTATAAATGGTGTTATTTTGAAGAGGTTTAAACGGTCGCCAGGGGTCAAGGAACACCGTTCAGGGCAAAAAATTGAGCTTGTGCAGAAGGCGCAAGTACGCAAGGACGTTCAGGGGAACGATAAAGTTGCGCCGCACCTTCTCTTTCCCGGTAACGGCAAAATCATGGGCCAGCGCAGGGTTGCGCAGCAGCGTCAAGATGCGTTCAGCACACTGCTCCACCGTATCGACGAGGTAACCGTTGACCCCGTCTTCAATCTGCAGCCTGATCCCGCCGACCCGGCCTCCGATAACCGGCGTGCCCTTCCAGAGCGCCTCGGCTACAGTCAACCCAAAACCTTCACGCAACGATTTTTGCAGCACCACATCCGCAGCCGTTTGAAAGGCGTTCACTTCAACACTGGTGATCCCGTTAAAATTGGTCACCACCTTGATATCATAATCCTCCCCGGCCCGGCGGAGAGTGTGGTAGAGATAGTCCCACCCTTCGGGATCGTCTGTGGCCATGGAGCCGACGAGGGCCAGCTGGACGCTGGGAAATTCTTTTTTGACCATCTTGTAGGCTTCGATCACCCCCAGGGGGTCCTTCCAGGGATCGAAGCGGGACACCTGAACGATGAGCGGCCGCTCCTTCTCCACCCCGAAACAGCGGAGCAAAGCAGCGGCCTCCTCCGGATCGAGGGCGGCGTTCTTGGGGCTCAGGGGATCGATAGAGGGAGTGATCAGGGTCAGGTTCGGCAGATCAGCCCCCCCGCAGACAAAGTTCGACATCGTGAAGATGACAGCATCATAATGGCGGATGTAGCGGTGAATGAAATCCCAGTATTCCGGATTGGGATCGGAGGTGTCGATGTGACAGCGCCAGACCCACCTGGCCCGGTGCCGCAGGCGGTCACGATAATCGATGAGCGCTGCTGTTTGGGGATCGTGGCAGATCACAAAATCATAATCCCAGTTCTCCATTGCGGCGGCATTTAACCTGGTTTGATGAAGGTACACTTCGATATCCGGACCCGTCAGGCTCCCCTCCTGTCCCTGTAGCCGGTTGTGAAACTGCTTGGTCACCCTGAAGAAGTCACCGCTTCCCTCGAGCACCCACCAGTCCACCTCCAGACCCAGGTTTATCAGCAAAGGCAACAGCGCCTCTAATTTTTCGGCGACCCCTCCTCCAAAAGCGGTTGCATTGATCATCGCAACCCGTTTTCCCCTCAGCTCATCGGAGAGATAACTGATCTCCTCGATCACCTCGCGGTTCATCAGGGGCAGGTAGTCGTCAAACTTTTTTTCTTTCAGACAGACCAACTCCATCACCCCACCTCTTTTCCCTTGGATTGATTCCCCTCCCGAAAGCTATGCCCAACTCATGAAGCTCTCCGGTTCGGTTATATTACTTAGTATGGAACGCATGGGTGCTTCTATTCTTGATCGGGCCAAAGACATAGTGGAATTCTCTGTATGCGCCCCCGGTCCGGGAGTGTCGCTGCTCCTCAAGGCCGGCGGACGTACCGAAGAAATCCCCATGGAGCAGACTGATGAAAATCTCTACCGCGTCCGCATCAGGGGACGCGGCCCGGGGCTGCGCTACAAATATCTGCTGAAAGGGGCGGCGGGCGGCGCCTTCCCCGACCCCTACAGCAACTGCCAGCCCGAAGGGGTACACGGTTTCTCCGCGGTGGTGGATCACGGCCGCTACCGCTGGAGCGATGAAGATTGGCCGGGGATAGAGTGGGAGAAAGCGCTGCTCTACGAGCTGCACCCGGGCACCTTTAGTGAAAAGGGCACCTTCGCCGGCATTTCAGAGAAGCTCGACTATCTGCTGGAGCTGGGCATCAACACCGTGGAGCTGCTTCCGCTGACAGAGACCCCCGGACGCTGGAATTGGGGCTACGACGGGGTGAACCTCTTCAGCGTCAACCATAATTACGGCGCCCCCGACGAGCTTAAAGCGCTCATCGACCGCTGCCATCAAAAAGGGCTGGCCGTAATCCTCGATATTGTCTTCAATCATTTCGGTCCCGAGGGAAATTATCTCGCCAAGTTCGGCCCCTATTTTACCGACAAATACGAAACTCCGTGGGGGGCGGCGATAAACTTCGACGGGGCCGGCTCGGCGGTGGTGCGGCGGATGGTTCTCGACAGCGTGCGCCACTGGGTGGAGCGCTATCATTTCGACGGGCTGCGCCTCGACGCGGTCCATGCGATCACAGATTGCAGCCGTCCCCACATCCTCGAGGAGATCGCCGCCACAGCACGAGAGCTGGAGAGAAAACTTGGCCGCCGCATCGCCATCATCGCCGAAACCGATGCCAACGACGTCCGGCTGATCCCGCCTTCCGCAGAAGGGGGTTACGGTCTCGACGCCCAGTGGATGGACGACTTCCACCATACTGTCCACACTGTGCTTACCGGTGAAAATAAAGGATACTATCAGGATTACGGGCGCATCGAAGATCTGGAGAAAGTCTACGGCAACTATCTCTACACCGGAGAATACTCGCATTTCTGGAAGATGGAAAGAGGCACCAACGCTGCTGCCGCCCCCGGCTCCCGCTTTGTCGTGGCGATCCAGACCCACGATCAGGTCGGCAACCGCGCCCGGGGCGAAAGGCTCTCCCGGCTCGTCGACTTCCCCTATCTTAAAGCGGCGGCGGGGCTGCTGTTCACCGCCCCGTATATCCCCATGCTCTTCATGGGCGAGGAGTACGCCGAGGAGAATCCCTTTCTTTTCTTTACCGATTACCAGGATCCGGAGCTAAAAGAAGCGGTGGTCAGGGGAAGGCGGGAGGAGTTCGCCTCCTTCGGCTGGAGGGACATACCCAATCCTGAAGACGAGAGCACCTTTATGGCATCACGCTTAACCCCCCGCGACAGGTGGCACTTGCACCAGCGGCAGCTCTTCAACTTTTATCGCGATCTCATCGCCCTGCGCCGGGAACACCCCGCTTTAAAGATGCCCGACAAAGATGGCACCACAGTTGAGGCGGACCCGGGGCGACGGCTGGTCCGGATCACCCGCAGCGGGGGAGGCAAAACCGTCACCGCCCTGTTCAACCTGGGGGACAGCCCCCGGCAGCGGCCTCCTTTCACCGGTGCGGTGATCTTCAACTCCGAGGAGCCGCGCTATGGCGGCCGGGATGAAGCGGCAAAAGAAGCCGGGGACCCCGAACCAACAAGCGGAAGAGAGGAGACGGAACCCCGCCGCCTCCTGCTCCCGGGACAATTCCTGCTCATCGAAACCCCTCCCGAATGAGCCAGGGGGACGGATCTCCCGGCTCATTTTTCCTCGAGCAGCTCCGTTGGGG
>JAAZIG010000088.1 GCA_012510325.1 Bacillota bacterium | reverse complement strand
GGAGCGGCTAACGCTTTTTAAAGCGTTATTAATTACAAATATGTTTTCTCCTTCATACCGCATTCTTTCGCGGTCTTGCGATAAAGATAGTCGCGCCGATCAACACCAGTAACAGCACCCCTATAAATATGAGATGTCCAGTGTCGGCAGCGGTTTGCGACGGCATAGTGCCATCATTATTCCTCTCCGGCCGGTTAAACCTTTGCCCCGGGTCGGCTTGCCCGCCTCCGGCCTCATTCCCACCGCTAAAATCATTCGACCCATCCATGCCCGGAGATCCCCTCCCCTGCATATTGCCACCGCCTTGCATATTGGTAAACATTTCTATTTGTTCTTCTGTTAAACCGATTTGCAGGAGAGCGGCTTTTACCTCATCGTTTAGTTCCCCGCCGGCTCCCATGATAATTTGCATGGCCTGTTGCATTAAGTTCATATCGAACGTCTCACCACCCGGCCATATGTCTGGCCCACCGAACGGCCCACCTTCGGGTTTCTGGCCATCCCACTCGCCGGGTTGCTGCCCTTCAGGAAAACCATCCGGCATAGACGGCGCCCTCTCTCCGCCGCCAGGAAGGCCGCCTGGCTCATCTTTCGCTCCGCCCTGCCCCATACCGCCGCCAGCCATCATCGAGCCGAGCGCCGAAAGATCAACCGTTGAAGCATCGATCAGCGATGTTTCAGCAGCGTTTTGTTCGCTAGATGTGGACGGGATCGTCCCATCAAGCTGCCCTTTGATGCTTACCGCGCGCAAATGCCCCAGCTCAATGAGTACCGGCAAAGATGCCTCGTATTGCTCATAGGAATAAAACGCGGCCGGGTCAGTTTTCACATATTCGTTAATTTTCTCATCCACGGCAAGTATCGTGCTTTCAAATAGGCCGCTCTCAAAATACCCTTCAATAATTTGCTGAAGATATTCGTGGTACTTTACGCGGTATTCGTCCACTTCCAGTAACTTATTCAACAGCGGTCGGCTTTCCATACTGACACCGCTGACCGGTGTATCAATGGGGAAATTGACAACATCTGAAGCGTTTTTCGATTGGAAGCCGCCGAAAGAGAGGTTGTAATCCCACGGTAGGATCGTCAGTTTCCCGCCGCGTTCGTAAATATAGTAATTTTGCTGCATGTTGGATATGTAGCTGTCGAGATTGACCACAACGGTATGACCCGCAAAATAGCGCAATATCGCGTCCACATCCAAATACTTTTCCAGATCGGTTCCGTTATTCAGGTTTTCAATAGCGGTGATGACCCGTTGTTTATCTTTGTCGGAGGGAGTGAAGACGGCATTCTCAAAAATTGCACTGTAACTGCTGATGCTGTCGTCAGTGTAAACCAGCGAGCCACCACCATTTCCGCCGTCGAAACCACCCCTCCCCGGGCCGCTTCTGTTTCCTCGCTGTTTGCCGGGCGTGATATTCTCTACATTCTGCCACATATCCTCGAAATCGCCGCGACGCCCCATGCTGATTTTAACATTATAGAGCTCCCCGGCGGAAATCCCGTAAACCCTGGCTAAAAACGCCTGATCATACCGTTCCAGGGCGATACCAAAACCATAATCTTCACCGTTGACCGACACTGTGGCGTAATTGACAAGGGGCGTGTCAACACCGATATAATTCATAATATCGTAAGCGATGTAATCCTTCATATAGGTAGCATCGCCCATCATATTGTTTACGCAAAAGGTGTCCAAGCCGTAATAATTCTGTCCTTTGATAAATTTGTCAAACTTAAATTGCAGGCTTATATTCCCACTGCTGCCGCTGAAACCGCCGTGAGAACCACCCCCCTGCGAAAGGCTGGAATTGCCCTTTGCTCGTACGCCAACCGAGTTAAACCGCTCGCCGTTGATAATTATATCTGCAGAAATCCATTCTTTGGCTTGCGGATTATCGAGCAGGACTTGCCATTCATCTTTATCCACCTGTAGCTCAAGCGTGATCATGGCGTCGCCGAATATCTTTTTTTGGTATTCGGTGACACGAGTGGTGTCGAAAGTGTTGGCGGCGTAGACAATGAATCCGCAAAAGAGCAGACAAACACAAACAGATACGGCCGTTATAAAAGGTAACCGTTTGCTTGTGATCATCTTTGCGTCTCCTTTCGCAGCGTATCTCTTTTTTACATGTAATAATCGCCGTTATAGGTAACCAACGACGCGTTGTGGACGCCCTCGATTGCCAGCAGCGCGTTAACAAATTGAGAGGACGATTCCTTCAACCGGACTTCCACAGTCAGTTCAACGCCGTCTTTGGAGACGCTTTTCGCTTTGACCACATTTTTTTTAGTGCGGCTGTTCAGTAAATCAAGCGATTGTGCCTCCGCTTTTTCTCCGCCACAACTGATCACCACCACATAAGGCTGTTCGTTTGTCTTACGGTTGACCAATATATAAAGAGTCAGCCCTATTACCAGAGAGCCGATGATCGCCATCGGTATAAGCCCCGCCCCTACGATAATGCCAACCGTTATCGACCAGAACAGGTAGACGAGATCAAGTGGTTCCTTGACCACGGTTCTGAAACGGACAATGGACAGCGCTCCAACCATCCCGAGGGTAACGATCAAATTCGTAGATACAGTTAAGATGACCAGAGTGGTAATCATATTCATCGCGATCAGCGAGATGCCAAAGGATGACGAGTGCATCACCCCCTTGAAGGTCCTTATATAAACAAAAAAGATGAACAGGCCGAGGGCCAGAGAGATGAACAAGGCCATCAGGATATCAGGGACCGAAAAGGCTGCCGCCTGATCCAGATAGCTAAAACTAAACAATTTCTCCAGCATGAGCAAATTCCTCCTTTATGACTTTGCTTGTTTCAAGGTGTGGTTAACGGTTGTGTTGATACCGCTTCTCGATACGACAATGGATAAGGTATCTCCCGCCGTGTGTGCTTCGAGAAGCTCATCTACATCCGTCGTTCTTGTTATCTCTTGGCCGTTGATGCTGATGATTCTATCACCGGGTTTTAGCCCGCTGTCAGAATCTGCCTGCGACACATATACACCCATTGAGTGAACGCGATACATCGCGGCGGTTCTCGGGTCAATAATATCCACCAGCGTCGCGCCGAAATCGATTCTGCCGGGGACAAAGCCATGCTGCATCAGCGCTTCGCCGGTGGATTTAACGAGATTAACGGGTATTGCAAATCCGATTCCTTCAATACCCAACCCGCTGGATTTTGCGTTAACCAATCCGATCAACTCACCGCTGCCGTTAAATAAACCCCCGCCCGAATTTCCGGGATTAACCGCTGCCGAGATTTGCAAAAGGGTCATCATCTGTCCGTCAATCTCGATATCACGGCTCAGGGCGGAAATTACGCCTTCCGTTATTGACCCCCCAAGTTCCCCGAGGGGATTTCCGATAGCAACCACAAGCTCACCTGCCGCCAGGCTATCCGAGCTGCCGTAAACAACGGGCTGTAAACCGGCAGCGTCTATTTTTACTACCGCAATGTCGGTTTTGCTGTCACGCCCGATCAGGGTCGCTTCGGCTTCTGTACCGTCTTTCAAACGAACCGTGATTTTCCTTGAATCCTCGATGACGTGGTTATTGGTTATGATATATCCGTCTGCTGAGATAATAATGCCGCTCCCCGCACCCTCTGTGACAAATTGCCTCATGCGTCCGCTGCTGACTACGGATTCAGTGTAAATTTCAACAACGCTGTTTGAGGCGAATGCGGCTATTTCGGAGATTGTTAACTGCTGTGATGGCAGCTGGTTGCTGACATTGTTCAACTGATACTCCGCTGAACCATCTGCAATATTCAATGAAGCGGGCGCTTGATCGTCCTCCAAGGAAACCGGTGAAGTGTTAGTGAAAAGCTCCGCAAGGTATCTGCCACCAAATCCGGCCGCCCCGGACAGAGTGATGGTTAGAACCATGAGCAGCGCTACAGTGCTCTTTTTCATCATCAATGCACCCTCCTCTGATCTACACAAGCCTTGCCACGAGATATTTGGAAAACTCGGTTTGATTGCGGCAGTCGATGCCAATGATGTCGCGGATAATATCAGGAAGGAAACCATCGTACTTGATCTCCATGATCATCGCCTTGGCTGCGGGAATGGTGACCGAATTGGGAATTAAAAAGCCGGTAACGCTGTTCGATGTCTTGATGTTTCTATCGAAGGTGATACGCACGTTACCGGCTTTGTAGATGTAGGCTTCCCGGTGGTACTCCACAATGTTTCTGGGTCGAAGATTTTGATAGCAAATTTTTGTATACAGTTCCATGAACAAAGGTATCTCCGGTATTCTCAAGCGCTCATAGTTTCCCGCCAATATCGCCGCGCATTGCTCCGCTGTGATGGTCGCACCTTCCTTGTACGCCAGCCGATTCGCCTTGCTTTTTCTTTCAAGCCTGATGAATGAGGTGTCACCATTATAATAGCGAAGCCTAAATTTTTCTCGCCTGCTCAGACCGGATAGCTTTTCCATAACCGCTTTGTCCGAGTAATTATCAAAGTAAAGGCTGCGGATCTTATAACTGCCATCAGCGCCGGCGTTTTCATCTAATTTCGCTACAGTACGTAACCTCGCACGTAATTGCGAGTAATCTGAGGCGTTAATGTTATGCTTCAACTCATGCCTGCCGCTCATTTAATCGCTCCTTTCAAGTTGACTAACATTATCCTACACGGAAATTCTGAATTCCATTTGTCGGTTATCTGAATTTGAACTGAACATTTTTAAGTGCTGTT
>JAAZIG010000087.1 GCA_012510325.1 Bacillota bacterium | reverse complement strand
GCTAGGCATCACCATCAAGAGCCTGTTGCACAACAGCGGGCTTTCAGCGGAGCATATTTCCGCCGTGGCCATCTCTTCGGTGGTGCCCCCGCTGATGTATTCCCTCGAGCGGATGGCTCAAAAGTACTTCGCCGTGAAGCCACTGGTGGTCGGGCCCGATATGCAGACGGGGCTGAAGATTCAGCTGGACAACCCCCGGGAGCTCGGTGCAGACCGTATCGTTAACGCTCTCGCCGGCTACACTCTTTACGGGGGTCCCCTGATCATCGTCGACTTCGGGACGGCGACAACCTTCTGCGCCATCTCCGGAGAGGGCCACTATTTGGGAGGAGCCATCGCTCCGGGGATCGGCATCTCGGTGGAGGTTCTCTTTGAAAAAGCGGCTAAACTGCCCCGGGTGGAGCTGATCTGTCCGCCTACAGTGATCGGCAGGAGCACCATTGCCAGTTTGCAGTCAGGAATCATCTACGGTTTTGTTGGACAGGTGGACGGAATTGTTCAGCGGATGGCTGAAGAGTTTCCCACACCGCCTCTGGTTGTGGCTACGGGCGGTTTTGCTTCCCTCATCGCCAGAGAGTCGAAGACCATCGCCCGGGTAAGCCCTCTTCTGACCCTGGAGGGACTGCGGATCATCTACCGGCAGCAGAAACAGGGTGATGGCGTCGCCAAGACGCAGCGACAATAAACCACAACTCTCTACAACATTTCGAATATTAATGCTGTTCCAATATCTTGGGCAGGCAGGAATTAGGAAAGACTGAAGAGAATATACCTTAGGTGTAGTTTTAATTACCTGTACAGGATTTTCTTAACAATGGGGGGGTTGCCGATTGAAGGATGAAATTACCAGGACCGTGTTTCGGTACGTATTGCTGCTGGTGTTGATGTACGGTTTTTACGTTGTGGCACACGGTCATCTTTCCCCGGGCGGAGGTTTCGCCGGCGGAGTGGTGCTCGGTCTTGGAGCGCTGCTCTATCTTTTAATTTTCGATCTGCCCTGGCGAGAGCGTTCTCGCTACCTTCCGCTGGATATCGCCGTGGTTTTGATTGGCCTCGGCAGTCTCATGGAAGCGATCAAGTACCTGTTGCCCACCAAACATGGTCCGACCGGCATGCCGGGGGAGCTGTTCAGTGTGGGGATCATCTCGGTGGTCAATCTGGGGATCGGTCTGCTGGTGGCCAGCACAATTTTAAGTGTTTTTTATTTAATGGCGGAGGAGCAGAAAGAATGAATTGGGAAGCCATCATTGCTAATTATCCATACTTGGTTTCAGTGATCATCTTCGGTATTGGCATCATCATCGTCCTGACCCAGTCCAACCTTTTGAAAAAAGTGATCGGTTTGAATATTATGACCAGCGCTGTATTTCTGTTTTATATTGCCTTCGGCAATATTGAAGGAGGGGTGGCGCCGATTCTTGATCCCGCGGCGCCGGCGGAGCTCTATATCAACCCGCTTCCCTCCGGTCTGATTCTAACCGGTATTGTGGTCGGGTTCTCCACGTCAGCATTTGCCCTGGCGTTGATTGTGAAGATGTTTTCGCATTATGGAACGATTAACGCACCGGATTTTATGAAGATGAGGTAGGTGCATACACTTGTCCAAGGTACCGCTTTATTTGATACTGGGAGGCTTGATCCCCTCTTTTGCCATGCCGGTTCTGGCCCGCTGGAGGAAGCAGGCCTGTGCCCCGCTGACGGTGCTGGTCTGCGGCGGGCTCTTTGTGATGGCGCTGCTCTACGGCAGAGAGATGCTCATTGGCGGCCCCTTCTATCAGGCGGTCGCCGACTGGCCGCCTCCCTGGGGGATCGAGATAGCGATTGAACCGGTCTCGGCGCTGATGATTGTTCTCATCACCGGGCTCTATCTGCTCATCGCCCTTTTCAGCAGCCGCGCCCTTACCAAGGAGATCAATCAGGACTCCATCGGATGGTACTATGTGGAATTCTTGCTCTGCCTCACGGCGATGCTGGGCCTGGTGATCACCCATGATATCTTCAATATGTATGTCTTTATTGAGGTTGTCGGCATCAGCGCCTGCGCTCTGGTTGTGAGCAAGGGGGACCGTACCTCCACTGAGGCCAGTCTGAAGTACCTTATTCTGGCCACCATCGGCTCCGGGTTTATCCTTCTGGCCATCGGGATGCTCTACATGATTACAGGGCACCTCAATATGCGCTTTGCCGGGGCGATCCTGGCGCAGAGCGCCGGCCAGTACCCTTATATGATCTGGATCATGATGACGCTCTTTGTCGTCGGTTTTGGAATCAAATCGGCGCTGTTTCCGCTCCACCTCTGGTTGCCCGATGCTCACGCTTCGGCCCCTTCCCCGTCGAGCGCCATCCTTTCCAGCCTTGTGGTGAAGGTCTATATCATTGCCCTGTTCAAGCTGTTCTTCATCGTTTTCGGCAATGAGTTTTACCAGGCGAGCAATGTTCGCTACCTGCTGATAATTTTGGGCGCTTCGGCCATGCTCTTCGGCTCATTCTTCGCTTTTGTGCAGCTCGATCTGAAGAGGCGGCTCGCTTACTCCACTGTGGCCCAGCTGGGCTATATCTATCTGGGACTCGGTCTGGCAACGCCCTGGGCCATCGTCGCCGCGTTCTATCATCTGATGGTCCATGCTCTGATGAAGACCTGTCTCTTCCTCTGTGCCGGAGCGATCTATTACCAGACCGGAGAGAAGAAAGTCACCAGACTGCGCAATATCGGCTACACTATGCCGCTGACGGCGGGCTCTTTTACCGTGGCCGCGTTTTCCATGGTCGGCCTGCCGCTGACCGGAGGGTTTATCTCCAAATATCTGCTGGCTGTCGAAAGCATGGGTGCTTCTTACCCCTACTTTATCGCGCTCATCGTGCTCAGCGGGCTGCTCAACGCAGCGTACTACTTCCCCATCATCTGGCAGTTTTATTTTGTCAGTGCCGAACAGCCCGTCGAAAAAAGGACTTTTCACAAGGATAAAATCCCCTTTTCCATGCAGCTGCCCATCATCATCACCGCAGCCGGAATTATTGTTCTGGGGACTGCAGGAGTGATGGCCTACGATTATCTGCAGCAGATCGTGCTGCATTTTTTGAGTTAGCGAGGGAGGTGTTTTGTTGGCCGATCGGCAAAAAGATATCCTCGGTGGGATTTTGATGTTTCTGTTTTTGGGCGGTTTCTGGCTGCTGCTCTCAGCGACGCTGCACTGGCAGCATCTTCTGGTCGGAACCGTACTGGCATTGGTGCTGACCGCGGCCTGGTCTAAAATACAGATTGGCGATGGCCGTCGCACCTCTTTTAGCTTTAAACAGCTCGGTTTTATGATCTACTATCTGTTGTGCCTGCTCTGGGAGATCCTGAAGGCAAATATCATGGTGGCGTTAATCGTGCTCAACCCCAAACTGCCCATATCGCCGGGCATCGTGATCACCCGCAATGAGTTGAAGCACAGTCTCATGCGCGCCCTTTACGCCAATTCCATCACCCTCACCCCGGGAACGATTACCGTTGATCTGGAAGGTGATCGCCTGTTGGTCCATGCGATTACCGAAGAGTCGGGACGCGGGCTGCTGGACTGGTACCTTTATGATCAGGCTAAAAAAATAGAGGGAGAAGGGAGTTAATATGCCGGCTTCCTTTTTAAATGTTCTCATTATCGGATTGGTCGTTGTGGCTGCGGCAGCGCTCTACCGCGCCTTTTTCGGGCCCTCGACTATCGATCGCGTTCTTTCCATCAACCTGGTCACCTCCGAGGTGGTGGCGCTGATCCTGATCTATTCTTACCTGCACCGGAGCCCTCACTATATCGATGTGGCCCTGGTTCTGGTTTTGGGGTCATTTATTGGCACCATCTGCGTGTTGAAGCTGCTGAGCGAAGGAAAGCTGCTCTAGCAGCCCGGTGAAGGGAGGAGGAGATTGTGATTAAAAATATAATAGCGATGGTTCTCATGGGCAGCGGTTTTTTCTTCCTTGCTGTCAGCGCCATCGGTCTTATCAGGATGCCCGATGTCTACAACCGGATGCATGCTCTCGGCAAGTGCGACACCCTGGGCAACTGGTTGATCATTCTGGGGTTGATTTTGGTAATTGAGGATCTCACCTCGGCAGCCAAAATGGGGTTGATTATTTTGCTGGTGGCAACGATCAACCCGGTGATGACCCACCTGCTGGCCAAAACTTCTTACGGTCTGGGCATGGATCTGGTCAAGGGCAGCTATCTGCTCGATGAGTACGGCGGATCCAAAAAAAAGGCCGGAAAGAGGGGTGAGCGGAAGGGATGAGTCCGTTAATTGTCCTTTTATTTATGATCCTTCTCGTAAGCGCCCTGGCGATATTCTTTTTTGAAGATCTGCTCTATGTGGTGATCATCTTCGGGGCGTACAGCCTGGTGATGGCTCTGATCTGGCAGCAGCTCAATGCACCGGATATTGCGATCACCGAGGCCGCGGTCGGTGTCGGCATGACCGTGATCATGATCACTGTAGTAACCAAAGTGGGGAGGAGGCCTCAATGAAAAAACGGCCGCGTTATTTTATCTTCGCTTTGTCTTTTGCCTTAGTCGGTTTGCTCTTGCTCATGTTTATGCTGGCTATAGCGGAGATGCCCCCTTACGGCAGGGCTGATAATCCGCCCGTCAACGAAGTGTGGCAGCGCTATGTCTGGGAAGGGCCCCGGGAGAGCGGCGGACTGAACATGGTCACCAATATCATTCTCGATTACCGCGGTTACGACACGGTTCTGGAGACAACGGTGCTCTTTACTGCGGTGATGGCGATCATGTTGACCCTTGGAGCAGGGAAAAACCAAAAGAAATAAGATCACAGGTTAACAATTTCAGGAGGGGGTTGAACCACCTTGCCTACCGGTGCGCAATTGATTATCGGGGCGGTGCTTTTCCCGATCGGAAGCGCCCTGCTTCTTGCCCTGATTCCGGAACGATCGATTAAGGCGCGCAACTCCACGGCGATATTCATAGCTGCGGTCACCGCGGCCATGGTCGTGATGATTCTGCCTGAAGTTAGTGGCGGCAAGATCGCCTTTGTCTCTTTGCTGACTATTTTCCCCGGTCTCGAGCTTGCTTTTCGCGCCGATCCTCTGGCCATCCTTTTTGGCATCATCGCGTCGGTTCTCTGGGTCTTTACGGTGATCTATTCCACCGGCTACATGGCCCATGAAAAAAACCACCGGCGCTACTTTGTATTCTTTCTGCTCTCCCTCGGCACGACCATGGGGATCGCCTTCTCGGCCAATCTGTTTGCCCTCTATCTGTTTTATGAGCTTTTGACTGTGTTTACCTACCCCCTGGTCATTCATTCCGGTGGCAAGGAGGCCCAGGCGGCGGGAATACGCTATATCATCTACAGCTTTACCGGCGCCGCCTTTGTCCTGGCGGCCCTGGTGATGACTTACAGCCTGACGGGATCCCTCGACTTCGCCCCCGGCGGGATTGTGGCTCCCGCGGCGCATCAGGCGGGGCTGTGGCAGCTCATCTTCGTCTGTTTTATCATCGGTTTCGGGGTTAAGGCGGCGGTTATGCCTCTCCACGGCTGGCTCCCTGCGGCCATGGTGGCGCCGACCCCGGTCAGCGCCCTGCTGCATGCGGTGGCCGTGGTCAAATCGGGTGTTTTCAGCGTTCTTCGGGTGATGTATTCAGTGTACGGCACCGAGGCGCTCTCTGTTTTGAATTTGAGCCTCCTTGTGATTGTGCTGGTCAGTATCACGATCCTGGCCGCCTCCATCATCGCCCTGCGGCAGGATGTTCTGAAGAGGCGTCTGGCTTACTCTACGATCAGTCAGCTCAGCTACATTATTTTGGGGGCGGGGCTGTTGACCTCTCTCGGCCTGGCCGGCGGTTTGCTGCACTTATTGAATCATGCTCTTTTGAAGATCACCCTCTTCTTCTGCGCCGGGGCGATCATTACGGTCACCGGAAAGGAAAAGATCAGCGAGCTGGCCGGGGTGGGGAAACAGATGCCGCTGACGATGCTGGCTTTCACCGTCTGCAGCGTCGGGATGATCGGTCTGCCGCCGACCAACGGGCTCATCTCCAAGCTGTTTTTGATGGCCGGCAGCCTCGAGGTCGGTCACCCGGCGGTGATCGTCGTTCTTATCACCAGTGCTCTGCTCAATGCGGCTTATTTTGTACCGATAATTGGGATTGCCTTCTTTAAGAAGGGTGATTTTGTGCGGCGCCGGGGTGCGGAGGCGCCCCTGTCGATGCTTGGACCGATTGTTTTTCTGGCGCTGCTCTGCCTGGTCGTGGGCATCAAGCTCGATCTGACAGTGCCATTTGTGCAGAGTATCGCCGGCTATCTCTTTTAGCGAGCCGGCTTCAGTATTTCTCAGTAAGGAAGTGATCGCTTGTGAATTTTCTGCTCATTCCGTTGGTGGCACCGGTTATTATTACCCCGCTGCTCTTTATGGTCTCAACGAGGTGGAGACGTTCACTGGTCTTTCTTTATACATTAACTCTTTTTGCAGCGGCGCTCTATCTTCTTGCCGGCGACGGTGTCCTGAATGAAACTCTGCTCGGCTCCGATTTCCTGACCCGGAGCGGACTTTCCCTGCTCTCTTTTACCCTGCATCCGTACGGCCGAATTGTGGCGCTCGGCTTTACCCTGGTGGGCTCCTTCGGGCTGCTCTACGGTCTTAAACTGACCACCGCCTCGGAGCAGGCGGTCTCCATCTGGGCTGTCGCCGCCGCCATCGGGGTTTCCTTTGCCGGAAACTTCCTGACCTTCCTTCTGTTCTGGGAGATGCTTTCTTTGGCAGCAGCGGCTCTGGTCTATCTGAAGCGAACTCCGCAGGCGATCAAGATGGCCACCCGGCTGCTCGCCTTTCAGCTTGTGGGCGGCTTCTCCTTAACTGTGGGCATTGTGCTGCAGTACTGTGCCACCGGCTCTTTGGAGCTGGCCATCCCGACAGCCGGTCTCTCCTTTTTTATCCTCGGCATCGGGATTAAAACCGCCTTTATCCCTCTGCACTTCTGGGTGCCCTGGGGTTATCCGGCGGCTTCATTCCCCAGCAGCGTTTTGCTGGCGGCTCTCTGTACAAAGGCCGGAGTTTACGGGGTGGCCCGGATTTTGCCGCCGAGCGAGGGGATCGCCCTGATGGGCGCCCTGATGGCTCTCGTCGGCGTCAGCATCGCCCTGATCCAGGGGGATCTCCGGCGCCTGCTCTCCTACCATATCATCAGCCAGGTCGGCTACATGGTTGCCGGCGTCGGGCTGGGGCTGGCTGTATCCGTGGACGGCGGGCTGCTGCATGTGGTCAACCATATGATCTATAAAGCCCTCCTTTTCATGAGCGCAGGGGCGGTAATTCTGGCCACGGGTACCGAAAAGATTGCCGAACTCCATCATCCCAAAAGCGAAGACGAGGGCTCCCCTTTATGGAAGGTGATCCCTGTTGCCGCCATCGGTGCGGTTGTCGGAGCGCTATCCATCGCCGGAATGCCTCCGTTTAACGGGTATGTTAGCAAATACCTGCTGAAAAACGGGACTCACGATTTCCCGCTGATCTACTGGGTGCTGCAGGTGGCCAGTGTGGGCACCGCCCTCTCCTTTGCCAAATTTGTCTACTTCGGCTTTATCAGGGGCCGGTTGAAGATCAGGCAGCCTTTAAATATTTCCATGCAGGCGGCCATCATCGGCCTGTCGGCCTGCTGTATCCTTTTCGGGCTCTTTCCCGGGCTGCTCAAGCCCGTTCTGCCGCTGCAAAGCGATCTCCATGTCTACACGGTGAGCGGCGTGCTGATGGCCTCTGCTCTCGTCATCGGCGGCATTATCCTGTTTGCCCTTC
>JAAZIG010000009.1 GCA_012510325.1 Bacillota bacterium | reverse complement strand
GCGGAGCTCCTCTCTGTCCAGGGCAGTAAAGTAGCGCTCCAGATCGCCTTCGGACATGGCGTCGATCCGGTTGATCATCTCCGGAAAAAGCGGCGGGTAAAGTTCATAAAGGTATTCATACATCCGGTCGACGATGAACTCCACATCAGGCAGCTCTCCCCAGACCTTTTGCAGGAATTCTGTAGCCATGAACAGCGCCTGGCAGTACTCCTGCATCAAGGAGAGCAGCTGCTTCATTCTGGTGATGGCGGTCATGTTTTCACTGCTGTTGACTTGATAAAGCCCGGTCGCCTTCTGCACGGCGACCTCCTTCCACCGCTCCACCTCTTCAAAGAACCGATAAACCTCCGAGAATTCGCCCCCGTGTTCGGCCATATATTTCTCCAAACCGAAACGCAGGTAATCGACCCGTCTGTCCACAAATACCTTCAGCGTCTCGACAAGTCCGGCAATATCCCTGGGATCAAGCGGTTTCAGTTCACGGCACAGGATAAACAGATCGGGGCACCGATCAATCTTTTTCAACAAGGCTGCGCAGAGCAGATAGCCGTCCAGGCAGGGACGCTTCTGGCGGCCTTCGGTGGGACGCCAGCCCCAATTGCAAGCTCGTTTCATCAGCCGCCGGTAGAGCACAATCTGAGTATCAAGATCCTCGCGGGCCAGATCGTATCCAGTCTCGCTCAGCCTGACAGCCTGCACAGGAATATTCTCCGTAATCTTGAAGTTCTCCACCAGGGTGTCGCAGATGCCGCAGAAATATTTGCCGTTTTCCCAGAAGATAAGCGGGTTGCGATAAAGGCCGCTCTTTTCAAGGGAATAGCGATCTCCTCCATCCACTCCCAGGGGGGGATAATGACCGTCCGCCCTCAGGACCAACCTGATCTCCGGCGCCCAACAGATCTGCTGAAATTTGACCTCAGGAAGCTGCTCAAAGCCCTCCACTTTCAAAATCTCGTCGATATATTCTTCCGGAGTGACGAAGTGCACCCGGTAGCTCTCGCGATCCTCAACCAACAGTTGCTGCCAGGCTCGGATAATGATCTCCATCGCCAGATCTCCGAAATCCATCAGCTCGAGATCCTGAATATACAGGAGCACGGCGTCGGGGGGCGCCTGGTTCAGCTCCTGTCGCAAAACCCCCTGGTATAGGGCGACCCCTTCTTCCATGCTGATGGGAAAGGGCTCGCGCCGGCCGCTTAAATATTCATTAAAGAAAACCGGGTAATCGCCCAGCTTGTAACCCTGATTTTTAACCTCTTCCCGCTTCATCCGGGTAATCGGCCGCCAGATCTCCTGGGAGATGGGGAAATTGCGGGGGAAAGCGAGCAGGGAGCGGTGGGAGCTGCTTAACCAGAAGGGTTTGTAGAGGTGATCGCCAGGTCCGCTCAGCTCAAAGGGCACTTTTTTCTCCTGGAGATGGGGGAAGATCACATAGTCGATATTGGCCCCGGTAATACCGTTCAGCTTGTCAAAACTGTAGGAGGCTTCGGGCGAAAAACAGCCCTTATATTTGGGGGGCGGTACCTCCATATATTCGTGCAAATACTGCATATTCCAGATTATTTCCTGGGAAATCTCCATTTCTTTTAACAGGGAGACGTGAGTGTGATGAGCATGTCCGTAGATGGGGTAGAGGCGGCCGCTGTGAAAAGCACTCTTGATCCGCTCGAAAATTTCCGGAGCGACCTCGTGAATCTGGTGAAGCAGTTCATTGCTATATTCGACACAGATCGGCGCATCCAGTTTCTCACCCAGTTGAATACCGAGAGTATAAAGGTCGCGTCCCTCCTCCTCTCTTTTCTTGATATAGTTGGCGTCGAGAACGGTCCCCTTCATCGGATTTCCATCTTCCAGATAAGAAAGAAGCCTCTCCGGTAAATCCCAGAGAAGCTCATGGCCATGAAATGCCAGAATCACGTAGAGATCTTTCATCTGTTCGCATCTCTCTCCTTGGGCCCATTGAAGGCGGCGTTTATCGCCCGGCAATATACCGGGGCTCATAGTATGCCCCAACAGCAACGGGACAACCCGCTTTGCCTGGAACCGAAAAGAGATTGCGGTGCCTACTGCCCCCCTGAACCGGCGTCGGCTTTATCCACCTCACTCACCATCACTTCACCCATCGAAACCGGCGGAAGCACAATCGACCTTTTTGCCTTGGCCTGTTCGCTCAGTTCACGGCGAAAATCAGGGTGGGCAATGGCAATAAGCGCTTCAGCCCTCTGGCGGAAACTTTTTCCGCGCAGGTTGGCGATGCCGTATTCCGTAACCACATAGTGAACATCGTTGCGCGTCGTCGTCACTGAAGCGCCCTCGGAGAGGGCCACACAGATGCGCGATACTGTTCCCTCTGCAGCTGTCGAGGGAAGAACGATGATCGATTTACCCCCCGGGGAGCGGGCCGAGCCGCGGACAAAGTCCACCTGGCCTCCGACCCCGCTGTACTGGGTATAGCCGATGGAGTCGGCACAAACCTGGCCGGTGAGATCTACTTCCAGGGCCCCGTTTATCGAAACGATCTTGTTGTTTTTTCCAATAATGAAAGGATCGTTGGTGTAGTCAACGGTATGCATCTCCACAGCGGGGTTGTTATCCACAAAATCGTACAGTTTCCGCGTTCCCATGAGAAAGGTGCAGATCAGTTTTCCCGGGTGATGCGTTTTTCTGCTATTATTGATCACCCCCGCCTTCACCAGATCGACCACTCCGTCGGAGAACATCTCCGTATGGATGCCCAGATCTCTTTTTTCGGTCAAAAAAGTTAACGTTGCATCGGGAATCGCGCCGATGCCGAGCTGCAGCGTGGCTTCATCCTCCACCAGAGACGCCACATGACGCCCGATCGCCTCTTCAACGGGCCCAATTTTCGAAAAGGGAACTGCAATTACCGGCTCATCAACTTCGGTGATATAGTCCACCTCTGAAATATGGATAAAGCTGTTTCCCAAAGTGCGGGGCATCTGGGGATTGACCGCCGCCACCACTGTTTTGGCACAGTGGGTGGCCACTTTGGTGTAATCGACGGAGACCCCGAAGCTCATAAAACCATGTTCATCCGGTGGACTGAGATGAACGAGAGCCCGGTCGACAGGCAGGTAGCCCTCCCTGAAAAGCCGCGGCACCTCGGAGAAAAAGCAGGGTGTAAAATCAGCCCGTCCGGTATTAACCGCTCCGCGGACAGATTCTCCGGTAAACAGTGAGAGGTGGGAAAAATGTTTCTCCATCCCCGGTTTGCAAAACCGATTCGGCCCCAACATCAAAAAATGGATTATGGTGACGTTCTCCAGCTGCGGCGCCCGTTCGACTAAGGCCCGACTCAGAGTTAAGGATTCTCCGGCGCAGTGAGAAAGGATCACCCGATCGCCCGAGCGGACCACTTTCACCGCATCTTCCAGCGAAGTTAGCTTTTGCCTATAAAGGTTCTGCCATTTCATTTATCCGCTGCTCCTTACCATATATATATTGTTTTCTGTGGACCCGAAGCATACTTTTAGTTCGACAGAATGTTTTAAATGTCCTTTATTCTAGAACCGGGTTTGCTCCTTCAGAAGCAAACCGCTCCACAGCCGCCGGGAAACTTTGCTCCGGCAACTTTGGCGTCGTTGGGGGAAACATTTGTGGTAAGATAGGAAAAATAGGATTGGCCATCCCTTCAGAAGGAGGAATGAACGATGCACTGGGAAAGCAAAGGACCCGCCAATACCGATGCCACAATCGAAGCCGCCTTGAAGAGAGCCAGCGAACTGAAGATTGCTCATCTGGTGGTCGCCTCAAACAGCGGCGCCACCGCGGAAAAACTCAGCGAGCGGGGAAAGGGATTTCAGATCACCTGTGTAACCCACCACGTCGGCTTCACCGGTCCGGGGGAGCATGAACTCCCCGCAGAGAAGAGAGCCGCCCTTAAGGAAAAAGGGTTCAACGTCCTCACCACGACCCATCTCCTCGCCGGCGTCGACCGGGCCCTGCGGAATAAATTTCAGGGTGTTTATCCTGCCGAAATTGTCGCCTCGACCTTGCGCATGTTCGGCCAGGGGGTGAAAGTCTGTGTGGAGATCAGTGTCATGGCTCTCGATGCCGGGCTGATCCCCTACGGTAAAGAGATCATCGCCATCGGCGGAAGCGGCCGGGGCGCCGACACCGCCTGTGTGATTGCACCGGCGCATTCAAACTACTTTTTTGATACTATTGTTCGGGAGATCATCTGCATGCCCCGGGTAAAATAGAGCCGCCTGTCTCCGAAAGGTGTATCCTTATTGACCGATCTTCAGGAATTAATCCGCAAAGGGGTAATGAGATGAACGAGATTGCTCTGGTCACAGACTCCACCGCCTACCTGTTACCGGATGAAATAGCCCGGTACGGCATTACTGTAATCCCGCTAACGGTGAATTTTGACGACGGCTCCATCGAGGATGAGCTGGTCGAAGCCAAAGATTTTTTTGATCGCGTGAACCGCTCGAAAAAAATGCCGTTTACTTCTCAGCCGGCTCAGGGTGCTTTTGTCGAAGCCTACAAAAAATTGCTCGCCGAGGGCAAGGAGATTGTTTCCATTCATGTCTCCTCCCGGCTGAGCGGTACCCTTAACAGCGCCACCGGCGCTGCGGCCATGGTCGACTCCGGCAAGATAACGCTCATCGATTCTGAATCCGCCACGGCACCGCTGGCTTTCTTGGTCCTGCAGGGGGCCCGGTGGGCCAAGGAAGGGATCGACCGGGCTACAATCGCCGCCAGGCTGAAACAGGGTGTGAAAGAGCTCGGCTCTTTCTTCATTCCCGATACTCTCGAGTACATGAAAAAGGGAGGGCGCATCGGCGGAGCACAGGCACTGCTGGGCTCGCTGCTGCAGATCAAACCGGTCCTTCATTTCTCCGGCGGCGTTGTCGAGGTTTTTGAGAAAGTCAGAACCAAACGCAGGGCCGTGCAGAGGATGCTCGCCGAGCTGCCCCTGGGGAAAAAGCATCTGTGGGCGGCCGTGGTCCACTGCGCCGCGCCGGAAGAGGCCGCCGGGATCCGGGAGCTGGTGAAGGCGGCTGCACCCCAGGCCCGGGTTGAGATCAGGGAAATCGGCCCGGTTATCAATATCCACGGCGGTCCGGGGCTGGTCGGCATGGGCTTCTGGGCACACGATTATGACGAGGGGTTCCCGAAGGAGGGACACATTTGAACGAAAAAGCGGAAAACAGCGGTGAGCCGACCATCACTGCGGCCGATTATCAGAAGATGATTGTCGGCGCAAGCCTTTTTTTTGACCGGGAAAAAGAGGCGATCAACGCTCTTAACGTTTTCCCGGTACCCGACGGAGACACCGGAACCAACATGAGCATGACCCTGGCGGCTGCTGCCGAGGCGGCTCTTGGTTACCGGGGTGATTTTGTCGGCGAGATCGCCCTGCAAACCGCCTCCAGCGCACTGATGGGCGCCCGGGGCAATTCCGGGGTGATCCTGTCCCAACTGCTGCGCGGAATCGCCCGGGGGCTGCAGGACAAAAAGATCGCCTCCACTGCCGACCTGAGCAGGGCTTTCCAGTATGGTGTGGTCTACGCCTATAAGGCTGTGGCAAAACCGGTGGAGGGCACCATCCTCACCGTAGCCCGCGGCACTGCTCGCGGCGCCAGGAGCGCGGCCCGCAGCGGAGCCAATCTCATTCGAATTATCGAGACCGCCATCGAAGGCGGTCGGGAGGCGCTGGCCCGGACAACAGCAATGCTGCCTGCCCTGAAGGAGGCGGGGGTGGTGGATGCCGGCGGCCTGGGCCTGGTTGTCTTTTTGGAAGGGTGCCTTTTCTCTGTGCAGCACGCCCTCGGAGAAATTTTGGCCCGCAGAAAAGCGGCCGCTGCAGCTAAAAAGCAGGGCGCAGCGGAAACGAAGGCTGCGCCGGGAAAACCGCTTGAGCTGGCCTACCCTTACTGCACCGAACTGATCATCAGGGGAACTCCGCCGGAGGAGCTGCAACAGAAGCTTGCGCAGCTGGGCGATTCGCTGATCCTGGTGAGACAGAACGATATCAGCAAGGTGCACCTGCATACCGCCGATCCGGGGGCAATCTTATCCCTCTGTGCCGCCTACGGCTCTCTTCATGAGATCAAGATCGACAACATGGCCGATCAACACCACCACATCTCCAGATGGCAGACCCCCGTTGAGACCGTAATCGCACGCCCCGGTCCCAAAAAGCCGAAAAGCGAAGAGGACATCGGGATCATCGCGGTCTCTTTTGGTGAAGGGCTTAAAGAGCTGTTCCTGAACCTGGGTGCCGATGAGATCGTCTACGGAGGTCAGACGATGAACCCCCGGGTGGAGGATCTTTTCAACGCCGTGCAGCAGATCCCGACCGACAGGGTGATCATCCTGCCGAACAACAAAAACATTCAGATGGTCGCCAGTCAGGTCCAGAAACTGTCCGCCAAAGAGGTAACGGTCATTGATACCCGCTCTATCGCCCAGGGGATGGCCGCGCTCATCGCGTTCAATCCGGTAGCGGCGTTCGACAGCAATATCAGCTCCATGGAAGCAAGCCTGAAGCAGGTTAAATCGGGAGAGGTTACCTACGCCACGAGAGACACCAGCATCGGCGGAAATAAGATTAAAAAAGGCTCCTTCCTCGGCCTGCACGACGGAGAGCTCTGCTGCGGCGGAGAGGAGCTCGCCCACACGACGCTCAAGCTCATCGGGCGGATGCTCGATGACGACGATGAACTGGTGACCATCCTCTATGGGAAGGAGATCAGCCGCGGGGAAGCCGAAGGGCTGACCAAAGCGGTGGCCGAAGCGCATCCCCACCTGGAGGTGGAACTTAAGTTCGGCGGACAGCCGATCTACTATTATATACTGGCGGTAGAATGAAGGGGCGGAGCGTATCCGCACGAAATCTTTTGACCGCCGGAGAACCCGTACCGCCGTAACTGCTTGCACTGCGGCGGCGTCAACCCAAGAGAAAGGAGAACAGCCATGCTGGAGCTGAAAGAGATCGGATTAAAGTTTTTCAGCGATGAAAAAGAGAACACTGTGCTGGACGGAATCAGCATCACTTTTGAAACGGGCAAGATCTACGCCCTCACCGGCCCCAACGGCAGCGGCAAATCATCTCTGGCGCGAGTGATCATGGGGATCCACCGACCCACCGCCGGACAGGTGATCTACAAGGGTGCCGATATCACCGCCCTGGGGATAGCGGAGCGCTCCCGCAGGGGGATCGGCTATGCCTTCCAGCATCCGGCCCGCTTCAAGGGGCTGCGGGTAGCCGATATTCTGGAAATTGCGCGGCGCCGCTCCGACAACCACCAGTGCCAACCGCTGCAGCAAATCGGCCTGTGCCCCGATGAATACCTCGATCGCCCTCTCGATAGCAGCCTCTCCGGAGGGGAGAGCAAGCGTATCGAGGTCGCCACCCTGCTCGCACAGGATCCGGATCTGCGCATCTTTGATGAGCCCGAAGCGGGAATCGATCTATGGAGCTTCGAACAGCTCGTCGAAGTGATCAGCACAACCCATCGCTCCGATGCCAGCACCATCGTCATCTCGCATCAGGAAAAGATCCTGAATATGGTGGACGAGATCATCCTGTTGGAAGACGGCGCCGTCACCTTGCACGGCAGCCGCGAGGAGGTCTGGCCGCTGATCGATGAAAGCACTCGCTGCATTTGCCGCCGGGATTGCCCCAAAGGAGTGACGCCCTATGTTGACTGCCCTCGATAAAAACATGCTTCACCAGATCGCCGACCTGCAGGAGCTCCCCCCCGGCGCCTTCAATATCCGCAAAGACGGCCGGGGAATTGAGCACCGCTCCGCTCCGGGTATCGCCATCAGGCCGAAAGAAGATCAGCCGGGTCTCGACGTGATTGTAGAACCGGGGATCAAAGGAACGGTGCATCTCCCGGTCATGATCACCGCCACCGGCCTTTCCGATCGGGTCTACAACACTATCGAGATCGGGGCGGGCGCAGAGATTCAGCTCATCGCCGGGTGCGGCATCCATAACCCCGGCCACGCCGCAGCGCGCCACGACGGCACCCATGAGATCTTCGTCCGCCGCAACGCCATCCTGCACTATCAGGAGAAACATTACGGCGAAGGCGAGGGTACGGGCAAGCGGATCCTCAACCCGAAGACCGTGCTCCTGGTGGAGGAGAACGCCTACGCCGAGCTGGAGCTGATTCAGATCCGCGGGGTGGACCATACAGTCCGGGAGACACAGGCCCGGGTTGATGCCGGCGGGCGGCTGGCCATGTTTGAACGCCTCCTGACCGACGGTGCGCAGGAAGCGCGCAGCGATGCTGTGGTCGAGCTGACCGGGGAAGAGAGCACCGCCCGGATCATCTCCCGCTCCGTGGCTCAGGGAACTTCAAAACAGATTTTCCAGCCCCGCCTCATCGCCCGGGCCCGGGGGCGCGGTCACGTGGAATGCGATTCCATCATTATGGACCGTGCCGTCGTTCGCTCCATCCCCGAGATCTGGGCCGAACATGCCGAAGCGGAGCTGGTCCACGAGGCGGCCATCGGCAGGATCGCCGGGGATCAGCTGATCAAGCTGATGGCCCTGGGGTTGTCGGAAGAAGAAGCAGAGGAGACCATTATCAGCGGCTTCCTGAAGTAGCTGAGATCGAGGGAGGCCCATCCCTCCCGCAGCGAACCGCCGCCCGGGCAGCCTACCCTCCCGGAGCATCGCTAGTTGAGCGGAACTGCCTCCTGCTCCACGCGGACCTTCTTCTCGAGCATGAGGCGGATCAGGGGATGGAAAACCGCGTAGGCGGGGTCTTCCAACAAAACGGCCAGCTTATCCTGATAAGCTTTGGTGAGGGGTCTCCCCAGGTGGCAGCTGCGCCGGTAGGTTGGAAGATCCATCAGAAAAGGCTCGAAGGGGATCCCGGTCTTGCTTTTCAGGTGATGCCAGATCTGAAAGCCGCCCAGATCGAGATCGCCCCAGTGGTAAAAGGGGACCGCCCGGCCCTCCTCTTGGAAATAGCGATAAAGCTTCTCCAGAAGCAGGCGGCGCCCGCGGTTGTGGTAGCCGCCCAGGTAAACAGCGAGGTGCTCCGGCGGCCCTTCGCGCAGGTACTGGTAGAAGGAGGTCTTGTTCTCGATGGTGATCACCGCCGCGGCTGTGCTCATGGTGATCTCCAGATCGCAGACCATCTCCACCGGCAGCCCCAGGTCGGGATAGAACGTGGCCAGATCGACCGCACCCTGCGGAGTGCTAAAGAGCAGGGGGCCGCTCAGCAAAATATGGCTGGGATGGTCGATGATGCCGTACTCCGCCAGGAGGGCGGTATCGTCGAGGGCAGCCTCCGAGGAACCCAGGCAGAAGCTCCGGGCCAGCTGGAGAATGCCTCCTTCCAATCGTTCCCAGCGCTTGGAATCACCGTAGAGACGCACGCTGAGGATACGCCTGGCGAGATCCTTTTCCCGGGGCTCGAAGAGAGCCTGCAGCCCCCGGAGCTGCTCCCGGAATTGAGCGGGGCGCTCCGCTTTCAGCGGCGGGGGCAGCGGTTGCAAGCCCGCCAGCCGGGTCGAAAGCTCCCGGTGAAAACCAAGCAGCTCGGCAGGGCTTTTTTCGCTCAGCTCTTCCAGAAAAACAGCCGCTTTCCGGTAAAGCTCTTTCCGGGTAACCCGGCCCAGGGCGCGGTAGATCCCAAGAAGATCTCTGTCCACCAGCACGATCCTTTTCAGGCTGTGGCCGCGGTCAAAACGCACCCAGTCGAGCTCCACCCAGCCGCAGCGCTCAAGCGCCTCCAGCTCCCGGTTAAAGGTGAGACGAAACCTGCTGTCGCTGACATGAAAATAATCGGGGTAGCTCCTGCGGTTCACCTGCAAGAGGGTCCGGCGCGGGCTTTTCTCGACGCATCCGTAGTCCTTGCGCCGCTCATAGCGATCGAGCAGCGCATGAAGCACCTCTTTTTGTGCCCCGCTCAGCTCCACCGCTCCAAATCCTTTCGCCCAACCCGCTCGATAAAGCTGTTGAAACCGTCGCGCATAACGATAAGGTTGGTATTCATGTAGGGGACAATGAGCTGAATCCGCCCCGTTGGGGCGACCACGATCGCCTGAAAACCGAGGTTTTTCATAAAGATGATCGCCTCTTCAACGCGATCGGCATCCATCCGGTTGAACGCTTCGTCGAAGACGACCAGGCGCAAAGTGTCGCTTTTGCGGTAAAGCTGGTAGGCTTGGTAGAAAGAAGCGAGGATGGCCACGTAGAAGGGAACCTGGGTCTCGCCCCCGGACTTGTCCCGGGCCACCTTGGAAAAATAGCTCTTGTGGTTCAGCGTATCGGTAATAATGATATCAAAATCCAGGTAAGAACGGTAATCGGTGAGCGTCTGGACATTTTCCAAAAAATCATCGCCATCGCGGGTGATCTCATTGAACAGATCGGTGATGGTCTCGCCATATTTCTGGAAAAAAGCCTCCCGAAAGATGGATCCCTGATAGACGCCGGTATCCATGATCATCTCGTAATAGCGGCGCGTATCTTTTTTCGGGGTCAGGCTGAAATAGTAGGCATCGGTGCCGAAACGCATCTCCTTGAGAGCGCGGTTGAGCTCTCGGATCTCCTCCCGGGCCAGCTTGATGAATTCACCGAGCCGGGCGACAAAGTTCTCCTGAAAGCTCTGCTCGGCCTGTTCGCGCGCTGCGCGCGCCCGGGCCTCATAGTCCTGCAGGTGGCTCTCCACCAGCAGCTGCAGACGCTGCCGGAAAAGTTCATTGTCCTCCGCCTCAGAATCCCCGGAAAAATGAAAGTTATAAACAAATGCGGTGCGCAGCTTGACCAGAGTCTCGCGATGTTTATCCAGGCGGGTTTTGGCTCCCTCGTTGCTGCTGCGATAATTCTGGTGCAGCTCCGCGGGGCTCCTCCGCACCACCTCACGCTCCCATTTCCCGGCGCATTCCTTCTGCAGCGGAGCGGACAAATCAGCGAGATAGGCTTCACAGGCGGTTTTTTCCGCCTCCGCCGCCTTCTCCAGCAACTCAATTTCCCCCCCGAGTCTTCCCAGCCAATCCTCCAACCCGCCGAACTTTCTGTTGTTCTGCTCCAGCGCCTCTTTCAGGCTCCGCAGAGAACCCTCCTTTTGACCCAAAACAGCTTTCAGCTGTTCCAGATCACTGAAGTCGAGAGAGAGCAGCTCTTTTTCCCGCCCCGCCAGCTTCTCTTCCAAAGCCGCTTTCGCCCCCAGCCGGGCCGCCTCCTGCGCCCAGGTGCTGTAGCGGTCAATCTTGTCATGGGCCAGATGAGCGCTTGAAGCGACAGCAAGCCGACGCTTCGCTTCCGCCAGCAGCTCCTCTTCCTCCCGCAGCGCCTCTTTCTGGCGTGCTATCTGAAAGCGGATCGCCTCTTTCCCGATATAGGGCACCTCATAATGAGCCCGGGGGATCTGCCGGATGCTGTGCTGCTGATAGAGCAGCCCCTGCGCGGTGATCGCCGCCTCGTGCCTGCCGAGCTCGCTTTCCGAAAGACACTTGATCACCCCACCGAGCAAATGGCGGGCGTAGGCTTCAATATAATCGACTTCGGCGATAAGTTCCTCCGCCAGGCTCCCCTCACGGGCGGGCAGCACCTCCCCGAGCAGGCGCGCCGTGTTCACCAAACCGACGCTCTCAAGGGGGCGGCTGCTTCTTTCTCTCCGGTAAATGGCCAGCGCCTGTTCATAGCAGTCCGGGGGAACCAGAAGATCAAATTTTTGGCCATGCAGATAACCTTCGACGGCGCTGCGCCAGTTGGGATCACGGATTTCGACGGCTTCGCAGAAGATGTCGACGGGAACCGGCGCCCCGGCCGGAGAGCGCAGCTCTGCTTCCAAAACCTCTTTCAGCCGCATCGCCGGTGATTCGGCGCTGAGAACCTGATTTTTGGCCAGATGGCGCAGGGACTCTTGGAGGCGGGCAATCTGCTCCCGGCGATCCCGCACCTCCTCCTCCAGACTGTTTTTCTGCAGTTGCAGCCAGACCAGGGCGCTCCGCCAACCCAGCGCCAGCTTCTCCCACTCTTCAGGAAAGGCTGTTCCCGGTTCGCCGGCTGCGGCAGTCCAGCTATCTTTCGCCTCCAACAGCGGCCGGGTCAGCGGCAGCGGCGCTTCCAGCTGCTGCATCACCCGGTGCAGCTCCCCCTCTTCAGCGGCCTCCTGCCTGAACTGGCTGCCAAGATTTTTTTCCAGCTGTCCGAGCAGCGCCAGCTCGCTTCTGAGTTCGTCAAGGAGCCGCTTCAGCTCCTGCTCCCGCTTGAAGGACTCATTTTCAGCGATCTCTTCCCTAAGTGCGGCGATCGATTCTTCAAGCAGCCGCTCTTTCTTTTTGTCACCCTCAATTCGTCCCGCCAGCTCGCCGAGGGCCTGCCGGGCCTCCTCCTGCGCGTTCACCTGCCGGGCAACCCCCTTCTGCTGCTCCTCCCATTGTGCCCGCTTAACCATATAGCCGCCGAGGACAAGCTGGCGCTGTAATTTTTCGATCCGGCGGTAGCGCTCCTCGATCTGCTCCAGCGCATCGATCTCTTTTCTGGTATCATCGATGATTCGCTCAACTTCGCGAAATTTCTCAAAGTAGTCGCGCATTGTCTCCACATCGATGACCTTCTCCTCAAGAATATAATCGTAGACAAATCGGCGCAGGTCGGTGATGGGTGAAAAGGCGATCCCTTTGCTGAAAAGAGAGAAGAAGGACTCTTTGGCCCCGCCAAAAAGCTGTCGCAGATCGTCGATATATCTGCCAAGATCGTTGCGGTAATGACGGTGCCGGATGCCCCGCGCTTTGAGATAGTCAAAGAACTCCCGCCGGCTGTACGGCAAAAGCGGTTCCTTGAAAAACAGTTCATCGCGCAGCGGTTCCTCGTCAATCATGAAAAAAACATGCTCCGTCTCGCCGGTGGCATGGTAATAATCGCAGACCACCCCGATGAGATAGGGTTTGTTGCTGGTGGTCCGGGTAATCTCGAGAACAACATAGCTGGAGAAATTATCGTTGCGCAGATAGGCCGCCTCACCCTCCGCTCCTGTCTTCCCGCGCAGATAGCTGCGCAGATCGCGGGTGGTGCGATCCTCGAAAGCGGATGAGTTGAAGCGGATCTTTCTCAAGTCGGCCACGATCACCAGCTGCAGGGCATCGATGAGCGTCGATTTGCCGGCACCGTTATCCCCGGAGATGAGGATATTGCCGTCAAGGGGAATCGTTTCATTGGTAAAGAAATGCCAGTTGATCAGCTTAACCTTCGTCAGCAAACGCACCGCTCAGGGACACCACCTCTGCAATTATTTAGTCGTCGCCCTCCAGCTCATCAGGATCCTCGGCGCCGCTCTCCTCCGGCCAGGCCGCCTGCTCGCTCAACCATTGCGCAAGGGATTCCAGATCAGCTGTATTGAGCACCAGCAGCAGCGAAGGGTAAAGCAGGTAGAGCGCTTCCGGATCCCTCCAGTGACCTCTTTTCAGGTCAAGTAAGGAGAACCTGCTAAAGAGCCTCAAGATTCGCTGCAGATCTTCCCGCGCCGGCAGCCGCTGCCTGATCCCCAGGGCAAAATATTTTTCCTGGATCTCCTGGCCCGTAGCAAAAACCTGATCGGTCAGGCGCAGCTCCCTTCTCTTGTCATCATAAAGAAGGCGCAAAATGAACAGGAAGATCGTCTCCTGAATGGTAAAATTGCGCCGGTTGCGCTCGTCCCTGTTGTACAGCTGGATCACCGCCAGCTGCCGGTCATGAAAAAGATCCCAGCCGGCCAGCTCCAGATAGCGCTGGAACAAGGTCAGATGACGCTCGACAAAGCGGTACCCGCGGCGGTCCTCTTCCCGTTCGAAGACCAGGAAAGTTCGCGCCAGAAGGCGGTTCACAATCTCGCTAAAAAAAGCTTTTTCTTTATCGTTCAGCTGCTCATAAAGCTCTTCAAACCGGCTCATCCCGGGGCTCCTTTCTCTGCAAAAACAGGGCGGGCACCTCGATCGCTCCCCGGCGAAGCGCCACAGTCTGTCCCCGCTCTCCGGCAAGGAGATAGTTCGCCCGGCGCGAACGGCTGTAGAGGATGATATAGATCAACCGAATCCACTCCTCCCGGGCGTAAAGGGGCAGCTCGCTCAAAGGCAGCGTCTCCCTTTCCGCCAGCAGTTCCCCGACGTAGCGGTTAATCTCTTCAACGACAATCTCCTCGCGGACCCGCTTGCGGAAGCGCTCCAGCTTGGCCTGCCGGACCTGTCCGGGCACCTCGGGAATACGCAGCGGCTGGGGGAGATGCTCCTTCCGGCGCCGGGGCGGCGTTTTGATGCTCAGTTCATCGATAGAACGCTGTGGAAAGAGGCGGATGATGCCGCCGACAGCAGCACTGACCTCTTCGCGCTCGCCGCGGCGCCGGGCCTCTCCGGAAAGATAGCTCAGAGCACGGCGCAGCGACTGCTCGCTCCCCTTGCCGTGCCTCAGCTGAAAGCGCAGCTTCTCCACTGCAGCACGGGCGTACTGAACATTGCGCCGGTCAATCTCTTCCAGGATCTCGTCGATGCTGATGAACGACTCCTCGATATGCTCCAGCCAGTCGTAAATCTGGTTCTCTGCCAGGAGGCTCTCCGCCGCCTGCTTCTCTTCGACCATCTGACGGGCCTGTTCGGTGATCGCCGTCCGGTTCGCCTGCCACTGCTTCACCCGGGTGATAATACCGGTGCGATACTTGGAGATATGCTCCGACGTTTTCAGCCGATAGTACTGCTCCCCGAGCACTTCGCTGAAATACTGATCGAAGATATGGCTCAGGATATCGCGCGGCTCCTTTACCGCGAGCAGCTCCCCGGTATACTTCTTGATGCTGTGGCTGAGGCTTTTCAATCCGTCGATGAGCTCTGCGGTGGCTTCATCCGCCTGCTGCAGGGCAACATATGAAAAGCTCTCCTCGCCGGTCAGATTTTGATAGATGCTCAGGATCCGGCCGCGGTACTCCATCCGGTAGCCCCGGCGAATCTTGTCCAGGGTATCGAGAATAGCCAGGGCATGATCGGGCATCACCACCCGGATGCTGTAGTCGGGGTTCTGCTCCTGATCGACCCAGCCGGCCTCATCCAGTTTGCGAAAAAGTTGGTTGGCCCGGCCGCGGATACTCCGATCCGCAACCTCCTCTTCGGTGTCGTCATCTTCCGCCGGCCATTCCCCGCAAGCATTGGTCTCAAGGTGCTCGCAAAACAGATCGATGATCGTCTCTTTAGGCAGCGGGTAGATACTGCGCCGGTAAAGATCGTGTACCAGAAAAAGAAGAGCCGCATGCACCTCCTTGAGCGGCCCGGTAAAAACCGAAAAAAGATTCTCCGGAATATGCTCAAAAAGATGACTGTTGGAGTTAAGAGTGATCATGACGTAATATTCAACACGGCGACGGAATAATCCTCCGCCTACCGGGGCTGCGGCGGCATTTAGCTGCGCTGTTCTACATATTTTTACACTCCCACAACAGAACCGCTCCCCCTGTTGCCACCGCCTCTCCCGCTGCCCTGGGCAGGCGCTGTTCCGCCAAAGCAAAAAGCCAACAAACTGCTGCACAAAATGCTTAATTAAATTGAGGCACTGGCAGGTTTTCACTCCGGACTTCGCGAACATAGCGGTGTATCGGAAACAGCGTTCCCTCAATTCAATCAGTTACATTCAGGAGGTTCCAGCCAATGTTCGAAGTAAGAGATAACCTGCAGATTGAACTTGTTCCGGATGACATTTTAATCGGTCAGGGGATTGACCCGGCCAAGGCTTCAGCATTGTTAAACCGGACCGCCGCCGAAATTCTCGATGAGGCCAACTCATTGTTGAAGCCGGCAGCGCTCTACGGCACCCTGCCGGTTACCGATTTTCAGCACGAGGAGATCACCTTCGCTGGAGGCACCTTTTCAGGATCGCTGGTCGCACGGGCTTTCGCCGGTGCTTCCAAATTGACCTTGGCGCTGTGCACCATCGGATCAGAACTGGAAGAGAGAACGGCAGAGCTTATGAACGCGGATATGATCCACGGTATCGCCCTCGACGGCGCCGGCACGGCCGCAGTCGGCAAACTATCCCGAATGATCAAGGAAGAGATTGTCTACAACGCGGAAAAAAACGGTTTTAAAGCCGGGATGAAAGCCAACCCCGGACAGGAGGGCTGGCCCATCTGGCAGCAGCAAACCTTCTTCAGCCTTGTCCCCGCCGAAAAAATCGGGGTAACCCTGAATAAAAGCTGCTTGATGATCCCCCGCAAATCCGTCTCTTTTGTCATCGGCTACGGCGAGAGGATGTGCGCAGAAAGCGTTCCCTGCGATTTCTGTTCAAAACGCGAAGAATGCCAGTGGCGCAGCGGATCAGCGGGTAAAATATTGGAAGCTTAAGCGGCTGCGCTCTCCGATTTGCTATAATCCATAGACCTGCAGCGGCGCCAGGTGAAGAGGAAAACGCTCCAGCAGAGCCAGGCGCATGCTGTAGCAGAAATGGCAGGCATCTGCGTAACCGGAAGCGTGGGCCAGCCCGTAAGTTCGGGCCAGCTGCAGGGGACCCCCTGCGGCCAGAGGGCCGCAGATGGGGTGATCCGCCGCCCGGTAATCGGTCAATATCTCCGAAAGCGCAGTGCTCCACATATTCCCGATGCTCACCCCCTGGCAGATCTGAACATGGCCGTAAGCATCAAGATGCACCCGGCCCGGATTGAACAGATCCTCGTAGGGGCATCTGTCAAAACTGTCGGCAGGCAGGAGGGCCGCCTCCCCGGCGAGTTTTTCCGCAGCCCTGCCCCTGTACATGAGCGGTTCTTCCACCTTGCTTTTTGTTTCCGGAGAATCCGCGATGCTGAGAACGGATCGGGGCAGCGAGAGCTTCTCGGCAGCTTTCCGGGCAAGCGAGGCGCGTGAAGGATCCACCTCACCGGGATTGTGGTAACGATCCTCACTGATGCTTAAAGCGGTGATCCCCGCATCGACCAGGGGTTCCAACCAGAGCATGGCATCGGCTTCGCTGACAGCAAAATAACCATTTGTGACCAAACCGACCTGGAAACCGATCTCCCGGGCCTTCCGCACCCCCGCCAGCAGGAGCGGATAGTAGAGAAACGGCTCCCCCCCCTCAAAACATATTTTTTTCACACTCCCCGAAACAGCGGCTTCACGCAGCGCTGTCTCGATCTGCTGCAGGGTGAAGGTACCCCCGGAGCGGGGCCCGCTAAAGAGAAAACAGTGGTCGCATTCGTAAGTGCATTCATAGGTCAGTAGAAAATGAAGTCCGGTGATCATTGGTTTATCCTCGCCTCCCGGCTCTTTTCAGCAGTTGTTGCTGCAAACGCTGTTTCCATCGGTTGACCGGTCAAGCTGGAACGTAGTGGTCAATGGTAGCGCCACCACCACGAGAAACTTACATGGTTGCTCCGGACCCCTCAAGCGCCCTCCGCTCTGTCTCCCGGCTCCGGCGAAGCCCCGGTGAAGCGCTGCAGGAGCACGCTCAGCAAAAAGCAGAGAAGGGCAGCGGCCAGTCCAATGAGGAAAGCTCCATCGTAGCAACCGCTGCGATCGGCGAGAGCCGCCGCCAGCGGACCGGCAAATCCGGCAATGCCCACCGCGGTAAAAAGGATTCCGTAAATAAGTCCAAAATCGCCCAGACCAAACAGGTTTCCCGTAGCTGTCGGGAAAGAGGTGAACAGGCTACCGTAACCGGCCCCCAAAAACAGGGTTGCCGCCACCAACGCCGGAGCACCCCTTCCACTGAGAAAAAGGGGCATCGCCCCACCGAGCAAAAGCAGGGCCACCCTGATATTGCGCAGGTAGCCGAAGCGGTCACAGAGCAACCCGCCGATAAGCCTTCCCAAAGTGCTGGCCAGAGCGAAAAGAGCAACGAGCAGATAACCCCAGGGAATCTTGAAATTAAGCGCGGCAACCTGAACCAGCTGGCCGGCAAACATATTGCCCGTTCCCGTGGTCAGCCCCAGCATCAGCCAGAGCAGGACAAAGACGGGATTGCAGAGCAGCCGGCGCCAGTCGATCCTGCCGACAGGCTCCGCTGCACCCGCCGGCTGGGGCAAGCCGTTCTCCTGATGGGGAATCTCCATGGCCCGAGACGCCAGAATGATCGCCACGAACAGGAACAGACCGCAGGATACAAAGGTGCCGCGCAGCCCCACTTTCCCGATCAGAGTCTTGAGCAGGGGCGACCAGACCAGAGCGGCCGCTCCCATGGGCATGAGCACAATCCCGGTGAT
>JAAZIG010000086.1 GCA_012510325.1 Bacillota bacterium | reverse complement strand
GCCGGCAACAGGGAAAACAAGAAACAGAACACTAAAAGCAAACTGAGAATCTTTTTCCTCAATGCTTTCTCCTCCTTTTATCTGTATCTGCGGCTCCGGGATAGGGCTTAGTTTCCCGACCCCGATATGTACATAGAAAATCTTCCCACTTCTCTTGAATTATAGAACGGGAAGCTTCAATTTGTATATCGTCGTAGTGGACGATATTTTCAGCCCAGCAGGAGAACCTCGAGCAGCTCGTTAACGGTCAGGCGCAGCCGTCCGGCGCCCCAGATCACATAGTCACCGTCGGTAACGGCGGTTTTAAAGAAAGCTTCATCAGCCAATTCGGCGTATTTGGCGGTGTGCAGCCTGCCGGAGAGGTCTATCATGGCGCTGCCGCCGCTTTCCAGCTTCATATACAGCCGGAAACCTTTCAGGGGCACGATCGCCTGGATGTAACTCATGGCCGGCTTCCTTTCCTTGTTTATTTGCACACAAAAAAACATCCCACCATCCAGAGTATAGACGGGAGATGCCGGTTTGTATATCGTCGTAATGGACGATATTGTTTCTTAAGGGAATTTGATCCTTTCGGCGAGGCGGGAGCGGCGGTCGATGTGCAGTTTTTTAAAGACCGTTCGCAGATGGGTGCGCACAGTGCTTTCGGTGATCACCAGTTTTTCTGCAATCTCGGCATTGAACAGACCCGCAGCGGCCAGCCTGGCCACTTCGGCTTCCCGTTCGGTGAGATCTGCCGGCAGTTCACCCGAATAGATGGCTTCGCGAAGCGTTGTCCAGCCGGTGTAGAAACGGTTGCGGATGGTGTGGTACGGCTGGAGGAGATGAGGGTATTTTTGTCCGATTACCTTTTCGGGCAGATCCTGAAGCAGCCAGCTGTAGGCGGCGAAGGGAAAAACCAGCCCGTCGGGCAGCGCCAGTGCCGCGGCGTGCTCCACCAGCCCGGCGGCCCGGTCCCGGTAACCCAGGCCTATTTGGCCGACGGCGGTGACCAGAGTGATCAGGGCCTGTACGAAGGGACTGCCCATCCCGCGGGGGAGCAGCATGGCCTGGCCAGTGCCGACGACGCGGGCGAATTCTCCCTGGTGCATGAGGTAGCTTAGGTGCACGAAGTGGGCTGGAATAACTATTGGTGCTGTCAGGCGCCGCCCGCTGAAATCGCCTTTTTGCAGCCACTGGGGGATGGAGCCCTGATCCTCCAGCTCATTTAAAAGAACGGCGCGGGTGATATCCAGCGTGGCGCGGCTGATAAAGGTATCCTGCGTGCCCGGTGCGGCGCGCTCCATGGAGCCGATGGCGCGCTGCCACCCCGCCGTATCGGCCTTGTGCAGGGCGATTTGCGCCAGCAGCGCGGTGGCGCCCAGATGGACGATGTTTTGCCCGTTGCTTTCAGCTAAAAAGACGGCCTTGTAGGAGAGGATCTCCGCCTCGCCGATTTCCCCTCGTTGGAAAGCCAGTTCCGCGCGGAAGAGCACATCGGCCCCGCTGCCGTGGCCGCCAGTCAGGGGTGCATACAGGGCCAGGTATTCCTCCAGCTCGTCGGCTTTCCGATCCGCTTCACCCGGCCGGGTATAGAAGAAGCTGATGGGGGAGTGGTTACCCAGGCACCAGGGGCTTGCGGGGAGGATTACCCGCGAGCGGCCGGCGCTGAAAAGGGCGGTCGTCTTCCTGAGGGCGGGGATCATCTCTTCGGTGCGGGGGAAGTTCTTCAGCGAGTCAAGCAGGGTCCATTCAGCAATGAGAGCCGGGTCCCGCTCCCCGCCGGCCTGATCCGGAGCGCTGCGCAGCTCTTCCATCAGCAGGGCAAACTCTTCATTCATTCCCGCAGTGTACAGGGCGTAGGCCAGACGCAGCAGGGAAAGAGGATGGCTCCTTTTTATCTCTTGAGGACAGTTCAGAGCAATGTCCCTGGCCAGCTCGGCAAAGGGCTTTCCGTTGACGGTCTCCAAGATTAAAGGAGAAAGGTCCAGGGAAAGCATCCGCTCATAGTCTCCGGCCTGCGCATAAAATTCCAGGGCGGCGGCGGTCTGCCCGTCCTCCCGGCAAAAATCGCCCGCCCGCAGCAAGCAATCCCGCTCAAAAGCCGCTCCTCTTTCCCCT
>JAAZIG010000085.1 GCA_012510325.1 Bacillota bacterium | reverse complement strand
GGACACCAGGAGCGTGTCATTCTGGATCACGCTTACACCATCCTCCCCGTCATTCTGAACGCAGTGAAGAATCTGCGGTACAGCACTTCGTGTAGAGGTTATGTGGTGCGTCACTGGGAGCAATGGGTGAGTACAAAACGAGGTGTTTTCTTGCCCCGGCAGTGTTGTCTGAGGTCCTTCGCTTTGCTCAGGACGACAAAAAATGCCTGGCGCTTGTCGGTGCTTGGGAAGGGTACTTGAAAAATGGGCCGGGAGATCCGTCCCCCTGGCTCACCAGGAGCGTGTCATTCTGAGCGCAGCGAAGAATCTGCGGTACAGCACTTCATGTAAGGGTTATGTACTGCATTACTTGGACTAACGGGGGAGTACAAAACGAGGTATTTTTTTGACCCTTCAGCATCGTTTGAGATCCTTCGCTTTGCTCAGGATGACAAAAAATGCCTGGCGCTTGCTGATGCTTGGGAAGGGTACTTGAAAAATGAGCCGGGAGATCCGTCCCCCTGGCTCATTTCGCTTTGCTCAGGACGACGCGGAGGCGGGGGTTGTTACTCTTCCGCCGTTACCGGGGTTTCTTTTTCCGCGGCCCGGCGGTTCATCAGGTAGTAGAGGGCGGGGATGAAGGCGAGCAGCAGGATTGTGCCGCTGGTCATCCCTCCGATTACGGCGATCGCCATCGGTGCCTGCAGCTGGCTGCCCTGGCCCATACCCAGCGATAGCGGAAGCAGACCCAAAATGGTTGTTAACGTGGTCATCAGAATGGGCCGCAACCTGGCCGTGGCTCCCGCCACGATGGCCTCCTTGAGCGGCAGACCGTGAATGCGGCGCAGCTGGTTGATGAAATCGACCATGATGATGCCGCTGTTGACCAGGATCCCCACCAGGACCACCCCGCCGATCATCGCCGGAACGCTCAACCCGTGCCCTGTGACCAAAAGCCCGATCACTGCTCCGGAGAGCGCCAGAGGAAGGCTGCTGATAATGATAAAGGGGTGCAGGAAAGATTCAAACTGAGCCGCCATCACCAGATAGACCAAACAGACAGCGATAAAGAGCACCAGGTAGAGGTCGTCAAAGACATCGGCCATCTGCTTGGCTGTCGCCTCTGAGACGGAGTAGCCCGGCGGCAGGTTCATCTCCGCGATCGCCTCCTGGACGGCTTTGTTGGCCGCGCTCAGGCTGATCCCGTGCAGCTGGGCCTGGATCCGGCCCAGGGTCTGCTTGTTTTCCCGCGTGATGGCCAGCGGCCCCAGCGACTGCTCGATTGTAGCGATATCGCCCAGCCGCAGGTATGATCCCGTCGGGGTGTAGAAACCCAGGTTCTCCAGGTCTTCCACCGTCTGCAGGTCGCTCTTCCGGTAGCTGAGGAAAAGCTCGTAGATATCCTGCTCCGTCTCCAGCCGCGCCACAGAGATCCCGTCGACGGCCTCGTAGAGCATCATCCCGATCTGGAAAGCGGTCATCCCCTTGCGCAGAGCTTTGCTCTGGTCGACCCTGACATGCACCTCCGGAATCGCTTCCTCCGAAGCGCTGCGCACATCGACCAAGCCCGGCAGATCCTTGATCTTTTCGGTAATCTCCTCGGAAAGGGCGATCACCTTATGC
>JAAZIG010000084.1 GCA_012510325.1 Bacillota bacterium | reverse complement strand
GTTCTTAACCGGTCCGGAACGTTGTAGATCCTTCGGGGCGGCCCCCCCCGGAATAGCAACAGCGGTATCTAGATCAGATCCTTCGCTACGCTCAGGATGACAAACTCGTCCTCGGGAGGACAAAAAGAGGGGGGTACTCGGGTTGACGATGGAATGGCGGATTAGCAGCCCGGGGTGAGGCTGGCGGAGGCGTTCAGGTCGAGGGGGGCATAGAGGCCGCAGCGGTAGCGGGGGAAGGCGGCGGCAGCGATCATGGCGGCGTTATCGGTGCAAAGAAGAGGCGGCGGGAAATAGAGGGGCACTGCTGGCAGGGCCTGCGCCAGCTCGCTGCGCAGAAGCGTGCGCAGGCGGCTGTTGGCGGCGACCCCTCCGGCGAGGAGGACGCAGGCGGCGTGGTGTTCTTTGGCCGCGGCGACAGTCTTGTCGACGAGCACCCGGACGAGGGCCTCCTGGAAGGAGGCGGCCAGATCGGCCAGGGACAGCTCCTCTTTTTTCTGGCGGAGGTGGTGCAGGTGATTGATCACCGCCGATTTGAGACCGCTGAAGCTGAAGTCGAAGCGGGCCTTCTCGTCGAGATAGGCCCGGGGAAAATCAACGGCATCGGGGCGGCCGGAGGAGGCGAGGCGGTCGATCTGGGGGCCGCCGGGGTAGCCCAGGCCCATCGCCCGGGCAACCTTGTCGAAGGTCTCGCCGGCGGCGTCGTCGCGAGTCTGCCCCAGGGAGACGATCTGCTCGGGCTCCGGCATGAGCAGAAGAGCGGTGTGGCCGCCGGAGGCGATGAGGGCGATCAGGGGATAGCGGATCCCGGCGCCGGTGAGGTGGTTAGCGTAGAGATGGGCTTCCACATGGTTCACCGCAATGAGCGGCAGCCGGGCGGCGTAGGCCAGCGCTTTGGCGGTGGAGACGCCGATGAGGAGTGCTCCGACGAGGCCGGGGCCGCTGGAGACGGCGATGGCGTGGAGCTCTTTCAAGGTTAGGCCCGCTTCGCTGAGGGCCTCACCGATGATCAGGTTGATCTGCTCGAGGTGGCGCCGCGAGGCGATCTCCGGAACGACGCCGCCGTAGCGGGCGTGGAGCTCAATCTGCGAGGAGATGATGTTGCTCATGATGCGGCGGCCGTCCGCCACCACCGCGGCGGCGGTCTCGTCGCAGGAGCTCTCGAGACCGAGGATATAGCAGGGGCTGGCGTCAGGAGGCGGGATCATTGTTGTTCTCCCGACAGAAATTGCGGATACTTCTGTACATGACCAGACCGTCCTCATCGATATAGTAGTTCTTGCGCACGCCCCGGGCGGTGAAGCCAAATTTTTCGTAGAGGCGGCGGGCGGCGCTGTTGCTCGGGCGCACCTCCAGGGTGATCCGCCGGGCCCCCATGGTGAATGCTTTCTCGATGAGCGCCTGCAGCATCGCGCTGGCGACACCCAGGCGGCGGTAAGCGCGATCGACGGCGAGGGTGGTCAGATGCGCCTCATTGATGATCACCCAGATGCCGCCGTAACCGGCGATCCGATCCCCCACTTTGGCCACGAGGTAATAGGCCAGATCGTTTTTCATCAGCTCTGTGCGAAAGGAATGCGCCGTCCAGGGCTGCTCGAAAGCGCTCGCTTCGATCCCGATGACCGCTTCCAGGTCGGCCAGGGTCATCGGTGCGGTGGTAATATCCGGCGTCATGGTGAACCCTCCTTCTGCCTCTCGGCGAGGCGGCGTTCAGCCTCGGGACGGCGGAGATACTGCGGGAGCAGCTCCTCGTAGGAGGCGGCGGGGTTGCGCTCGAGAAGGCGGCGGCCGCAGAGGGCAACCCAGGAGGCTCGGCAGAGGCGCAGAGGTGCCGGGGGAAGAACCGCCTGAGAGCCCAGCGCAGCGGTGAGCGGCGGGCCGTAGGCAGCCAGCCCTTCGCCGGTAAAGATGATCGGCTCCTGGTACCGGTGAAGCTGCCCGATGAGGTTGTCCAAGGCGGTAGCGGCAGGAGCGATGAGCTCTTCCAGGCGAAGGGAAGGAGCGGACTGGCGGCGGTAGAGGGCACCATAAACCTCGTTGCGGCGGGCATCGAGGAGGGGACAGATCAGGGCGCCCGGAGTGGGCACCGCTTCGGCCAGCGCTTTCAGGGTGGAGACACCGGCGGCGGGGATGGCCAAGCCCTGGGCCAGGGCGCGGGCGGTGGCGACGCCGATGCGGATGCCGGTAAAGGAGCCCGGGCCGACAGCGACGGCGACAGCTTCCAGCTGCTCGCGCTCGACGGCGCTCTCCCGGAGGAGGGCGTCGATGAGCGGCAGGAGCCTCTCCGAATGGGTCTTGCGGATGTTCAGGGTATATTCAGCGAGAAGCGTGTCTGCGCTCAGCAGAGCCACGCTGCAAGCCAGTGTGGTTGTGTCGATACCGAGGATCAGCAGTTTCTAACCCAGCTTTCCCGAATTTTCTAAGGAGAACAGCGGCGAGCGGTCCAGGGTGCCGTCGACGCGCCAGCTGATCCCCTCGATCATCCCGGCGACGATCCGGGAGCTTTCTTCTCCGAAGGGCTTGAACCAGAGCCGGCGCCCCTCACCGTGGGAATCGAAGAAACGCTCGATGGTGATCTCCAGACGCAGCGGCGGGAGCACACCGGAGAGGTTGTGAGCCCACTCGACAAAGGCGACCCCCTCGCCGGGGAGATACTCCTCGAAGCCCAGATCGTCTAAAGAGGCGGATTCGTCCAGGCGATAGAAGTCGAAGTGGTAGACCGGCAGGCGGCCCGCATAGATCTTCAGGAGGACAAACGTCGGGCTGGTCACCGCTTCGGTGACCCCGAGACCGACGGCGGCACCGCGTACCAGGACCGTCTTCCCGGTGCCCAGATCGCC
>JAAZIG010000083.1 GCA_012510325.1 Bacillota bacterium | reverse complement strand
GGCCGGCGCTCGCCTTCTGCCGGCTGCCTGATTCGGCGAGTCCCGAAGGAAGGGGTTAGTCAGAGCATGTATGCAATTATTGAAACCGGCGGCAAGCAGTACCGGGTTGAGGAAGGCCGTCCTGTTCGCGTGGAGAAGCTGGCGCTGGAAAAGGGAGAAGAGGTCGTCTTTGACCGCGTCTTGCTTTTCAGCGACGGAACAGAAACCAAAGTGGGCCGCCCTTATCTTGATGACTGCCGGGTTAAGGGTAAAGTGACCGTGCAGGGGCGCGGGCGGAAAATCGTTGTCTTTAAATATAAACCGAAAAAGAATTACCGCCGCAAAATGGGCCACCGGCAGCTTTTTACCGAGGTGATGATCCGGGAAATCGAATCGTAGCAGCGGCGGCTTCATTGCTATTGAACTCAGGCGGGAGGTGTTAAGATGGCCACCAAAAAAGGTGGGGGCAGTTCAAGAAATGGTCGGGACAGCAAGGCCAAACGGCTTGGCGTAAAGCGCTACGGCGGTCAGGTGGTTAAAGCCGGCAGTATCCTCGTCCGCCAACGGGGCAGCCGGATACACCCCGGGGTCAATGTCGGCAAGGGCAGGGATGATACCCTTTTTGCCACAGCCGACGGCCGGGTTGTTTACGAGTACGATCACCGCGCCAAAAAACAGGTCAGCGTTTTTCCGCTGGAGGATGAGGCGGTCAGCTAGCGCCCGGGGCATGCCCCGGGTTTTTTTTGTTGGGGATAAAATGGAGCCGGCAGGGACAGCAGGTATCAGGGGGTGCACCGCAGATTTTTGTTGACGAGATCTGGCTCGAGGTTGAAGGCGGACGGGGCGGTAATGGTGCGGTTTCCTTCCGCCGTGAAAAATTTGTTCCCCGGGGCGGTCCTGACGGCGGCGACGGCGGCGACGGCGGAAGCGTCTTTCTCATCGCCGATGCGGCCAGGCACAGCTTTCTGGATTTGCGCTACCGACGGCAGCAGAGAGCCGCTCCCGGGGGAAACGGGGGAACCCAAAACAGGCACGGGCGGCGGGGAGCGGATCTGCTCATTCCGGTTCCTCCGGGGACTCTGGTCCGGGATGGCCGGGGCGGCCTCCTGGCCGATTTAACCTCTGCCGGGCAGAAGGCGAAGGTGGCTGCCGGCGGAACCGGGGGCCGGGGCAACCGCCGCTTTGCCACTTCGCGCCATCAGACACCGCGGCATGCGGAGAAAGGTTTGCCCGGGGAAAAGCGTAAAATTTATCTGGAGCTGAAGTTGCTGGCGCAGGTGGGGCTGGTCGGTTTTCCGAATGCCGGGAAGTCGACGCTGCTTTCGCGGATTACCTCGGCCCGCCCAAAGATAGCCGATTTTCCCTTTACCACTTTGCAGCCGCAGCTGGGTCTGGTGGAGACGGCGGAGGGGGGCGGCTTTGTGGCCGCCGATCTTCCCGGTCTCATCGCCGGGGCGCACCGCGGCGCCGGCCTGGGGCACCGTTTTCTGAGGCATGTCGAGCGCAATCTGCTGCTCTTGCTGGTGATCGATCTCTCTCCCGAAGCAGAACCCGAACCGGTGGCGGCATACCGGCAGCTGCTCAAAGAGCTGGAGCTCTATAAAGAAAAGCTGGCCGGGTTTCCCCGCGTCGTCGCCGGCAATAAAAGAGATCTGCCCGGGACCGGGGAAAATTTGCTCCGGCTGCAACGGGTCGTTGAGCGGGAGGGGGGCGTTCCGGTTTTCGGGATCTCCGCGGCGACGGGCGCCGGTTTGCGGGAGCTGGTCCGGCACCTTGCCGCCGAGGTGGCCAGGCTGTCGGCCCTGCCGGCGGAGCCCGCGGAGGAGGTTATCAGAGCGGAACCGGTGGCGGAGAAGGAAGCTTTTGCGATCATCAAGGAGGGCGCCGTCTACCGGGTGCACGGCCGGCGGATTGAACGGATCGCCGCGCAAACAGATTTTGACAATGACGAATCGCTGCGCCGGTTTCAGCGCTACTGCCGCCGCTGCGGATTGGAGAGGGAGCTAAAAAGAATGGGGATCAAAGAAGGAGATACGGTTTGTATCGGCGAAGAAGAATTTTACTATAATGCATAAACTGTATCGAGGAGTCTGTATCCTTGTCTTTACCACCCAATTGTAAACCCAATCAATTAAATGTCGGTCTGATGGGCGGGACCTTTGATCCCATTCATATCGGCCATCTGGTGACAGCGGAGGAAGCCAGGCAGCAGTTTTCCCTGGATTATGTGATCTTTATTCCGGCGGGGGTGCCCCCCCACAAAGAGAAAAAGCAGGTTTCGCCGGCGGAGCACCGCTCTTTGATGACGACCCTGGCAGTGATGTCCAACCCCTCCTTCATCGTCTCCCGGGTGGAGGTGGACAAAAAGGAGCCTTCGTATACCATCGACACTCTCCGTTACTTTAAGTCCTCCGGCGCTCCCGGGGCCAATCTCTATTTTATCACCGGAGCCGATGCGATCATGGAGATCCTTACCTGGAAGGACTACAGCTCCCTGGCAAAACTGTGCACCTTTATCGCCGTTTCGCGTCCGGAGTATCCCCTGGAAAGATTGAGTGAAATAACGGCAGATCGTTTTCCCGAACTCAAGTCGAGAATCCATCTGCTGGAGATACCGGCTCTGGCGATATCCTCGACTTTTATTCGCAAACGGGTGGCGCTGGGCAAAACGATCAAATATCTCACACCGGAACCGGTGGAGCAGTATATCAAAAAACACGGTCTCTATAAAAAATAGTTTGTAAACTGTGGAAATAGGTTATAATAATCATGGAGGTGACAGCTTAATGGTAAAAACATTGTACGTGGGGAATATTCCCTGGAGCACTACGGAAAGCCAGTTGGAAGAGTTTTTCGCGCAGTACGGCCAGGTGCTGGGCTGCCGGATTATCACAGAGAGATCAACCGGCCGTTCCAGGGGATACGGGTTTGTCGAGGTAAATGAAGACGAGATGGAAGAGATGATGGAGAAGACGAATGGGGCCGAACTTGACGGAAGGAAAATTGTGGTTAACGAAGCGAAGCCCCGGGAACAGTTCTAGTAACCGCTGCCTGTCTGGAACATAAAAGACGCAATCTTTCGGAGATTCCCATGCGGACATTGGCTGGAAAGCAAAGATTATCCATATGGATCTGAGGACTTATCAAAGGCACATAAAAAACCATCTGGGAGCGGAACTCTATCAGCACTCCCTGGGGGTGGCGGAGACAGCGGCCGCTCTCGCGGTTCGCTACCGGGGGGACAAGCGCCGGGCCTATCTGGCCGGGCTGCTTCACGACTATGGAAAGGGTTACAGCAGGAGCGCACTCGGCCAAAAGGCCGGGGAGATGGGGTTATGTCTCGACCGGGTTAGCCTGAGAGAAAAAGGGCTGCTGCATGCCCCGGTCGGGGCAGCTCTACTGCCTCTCGAGCTGGGGGTAACCGATCCGGCAGTGCTCGGGGCGGTGGCCTGTCACACCACCGGACGCCCGGGGATGTCGCTTCTGGAAAAGATTGTCTACCTGGCCGATCTGATCGAGCCGGGACGGGATTTTGAGGGGGTGGAGCAGCTGAGAGAGATGGCCTCCACGGATCTGGACAGGGCTCTTCTGGCTGCTGTAGACGGCACTATTCAAAGAGTCATTCAGCGGGGCCTGCTGCTTCACCCCCGTTCGGTTCTTTTTCGGAACAGTTTGCTCGGCATTTTAAGAGGGAACGGAGGCTGACGGATGAATTACAGCAGGTCTTACCTGCTGCAGAAGCCGCGAAAACCGGCCCGCCGCAATAATAGAAAGGTGCTCATCTTATTTGCGGCGCTGATGCTTTTGCTCCTCGTTGTGGTTTTTGCGGTCAGCCTTATTTCGACCTTTCGTTCTTTTCACAACAGCGCTGAATGGGCCGGGGCTCTGCGCCTGCAGAAGGCCGGAGACGAGGAGATCTATCTGCTCTATGGG
>JAAZIG010000008.1 GCA_012510325.1 Bacillota bacterium | reverse complement strand
CTGGAGCAGATGCTTGACAGTTTGCGCCGGCTTTTAAATCTTAAACTCAGGTTGGTGTATCCCGGGCACGGTTTATGGATCTGCAACCCTGATGCACTGATCGCCGCCCGCATTCTTTTCTATGAGCAGCGCCTGGAGGAGATCTCCATCTTGCTTAAGACCGCCGGTCCTAGAAATGCTTACGAGCTGGCTCTGACCTACTTTAAGGAGATCGAGGGGTTCGATATACTGCTGGCGGTTTGTGAAATCATCGTCAACCTGGATCTTCTTATCCACCAGGGCCGCGCTTTGGGGGAGCTCATCGATGGCGTTGTTATCTTCAGGGATAGCCCCTAGGGTGTGGTGTTCCACTTTGCGGTTTCAAGAATAACAATTCATAATTACCGTGTCCCTTACAGCCGGCACTGAACAGCTGTCGATTCGCCCGGATGGGCAGCTTTTCGCATCATTTTCTTCACCTTGGCTCCAGGATGTCAGGAGCAATCCGTAAAAGTGACCCCCCGGAGACAGCTCAGCTATTTTTATTGATCATCGTGAAAACTGATTTGCCGGTGACGCCGCCAAAATTAGCGAAGCGCTCTAATGCTTCTTTAATACTATGTTTGCTATAATATGCGGGAGGAGGGAGTGCCTGTGCGGATACTTGTTGCCGAAGATGATCCGGCCCTGAACGAAGTCATTGTGAAAAAGTTAAAAGCGGAAGGGTATGCTGTCGACAGCTGTTTTAACGGCAGGGAGGCGCTTGATTACCTTGAAGCGGTGCCGTATGATGCCGCCATTGTGGATATCATGATGCCGGAGCTCGACGGTCTTGAAGCGGTTCGGAAACTGCGGGAGAAAGGTAATCTGACGCCCGTTATCTTCCTGACAGCCCGGGATACCATCGCCGACAAGGTCACCGGTCTCGACATGGGAGCAAACGATTATATGGTGAAGCCGTTTTCCTTTGATGAGCTCATCGCCCGGATCCGCGCCGCCACACGGACAGCGCTGGGCAGCCCCACCAATCTTTATTCCATCGACGATCTGACGCTCGATGCGGCGACGCATATCGTCAAGCGGGCCGGGCGGGAGATCACCCTGACGGCAAAAGAGTATGCCCTTCTGGAGTACCTGCTGCGCCATAAAAACAAGATCCTCTCCCGCCGGAAAATTGAAGATAACGTCTGGAGCTACGATTATGAGGGCGGCAGCAACGTGGTTGATGTCTATATTGCTTATCTGCGTAAAAAAATCGACGAGGGCCATCCCCGCAAGCTGATTCACACCGTTCGCGGGATCGGTTATCGTCTGAAGGCCGAGGAATAAGTAAACTGACCATCAAGCTGAAAATAACTCTATGGTTCACCACCTTCATGATTATCCTTTCGGCGGTGGTCTTTGCCTTTATCGCCTTTTATAGCAGCTCCACAGCAGCGCATGAGCTGAAGGGCAGACTGACCGCCCTCGTCGATAAAAACATAAAGGAGGTCGAGTACGACGACGGTGAGCTGGAGATCGACGATGACTTTGTCTCCTTTAAAAATGGGATTCACTGTCTGATCTTTGATCAGGACGGGGCCAAGGTGAGCGGCTACTCTCCCGCCGGGGCGCTGGAGAGAGAGCCCTTTCAGGATGGAGTGGTCCGTTCGGTCAAAGTGGGGCTGGAGCCGTACCTGCTCTACGACCGGCTGGTTGCGGTGACAAAAAACAAGCATGTCTGGGTTCGGGGTGTTGTTCCGGAGAAAGGCAGCGCAGTCGATACCGCGGCAGTCTACCGCGCCGTCCTCATCGCCGTGCCTCTGCTGATTGTTCTGGCCGCTGTCGGCGGGTATCTCATTGCCGGGCGCTCCCTGCAGCCGATCAAGGAGATCGGCAAAACAGCGGAGGAGATCAGGGAAAGCGGTGATCTGTCCACGCGGATCGCCGTCGACGGCAGCGGTGATGAGCTGAACCGGCTGGCGGAAATTTTCAACCGCATGTTTGACCGGTTGGAGGAAAACTTTGAAGTGCAAAGGCGCTTCACCTCCGATGCTTCCCACGAGTTGAGGACACCGGTGAGTGTGATTCTGGCCCAGTGTGAATATGCCCTGGAGGATGTCTCCGAAAAGGAGGAGCTCTATGAGCTCATCGGGGCGATCCAGAAGCAGGGTTACCGGATGTCGCACCTCATCGAGTCCCTGCTCAGCTTTACCCGGCTGGAGCAGCGGACGGAAGCGTATTCATTTGAGGAAATAGATTTGAGCGCCCTGGTGCTCTCGGTCTGCCGTGAGCAAAAGGAGAGCGGCGAGAAGGAAATCACGCTGACGGAGGAGATTCAGCCGGAGATAGTGCTAAAAGCCGACGGGCCCCTGCTCGTCCGCATGCTGGAAAACCTGATCAGAAATGCGTACCGTTACGGCCGGGAGCAGGGCCGGATCAGGGTGTCTCTGAAAGAGTCAGGCGGCGAGATCCGTCTGACCGTGGCCGACGATGGTATCGGCATGGCGGAGGAGGAGCTTTCCAGGATCTGGAGCCGTTTTTACCGGGTCGATCAGTCCCGCAGTCGGACAAAGGGAGCGGGGCTGGGTCTGGGGCTGGCCATGGTGAAGCAGATTGTCGAGCTTCACGGCGGCCGGGTGGAGGTGAAAAGCGAACCCCGGTGGGGCAGTGTCTTTACTGTAATTTTCAATAATTGAGCATGCGCACCGCTGCGATGCTTTTCCGGGGCACAACCTGGAAAAGTGCTTTTTTTATGTCCTTTCTAATTTTGTTCTAATCTTTGGCTGCTAAGATGAGGGCAAAGGTAATCGAAAGGAGAATAAAATCATGAAAAAGAAAGCGATTATGGTGATGAGCTTGTTGGCACTCTTTTGCTTGGCTGTGCTTAGCGGATGCGCCAGCGGCGGCGCCGAGGGCGGTGCTCTTCCCCCCGAGACAGCTGCTGACGGGGGTTCTACACCGGCCGGGACTAAGAAAGCGGCCCAGGTGATCGGAATAGATGCCGCCGGGGCGGCTGTGCTGAAACATGCGGGGCTGGCGGCGTCGCAGGTCTCCCGGATGGAGGTGGAGCTCGATCATGAAAACGGTAGGAAGATCTATGAGGTGGAGTTTCGCTCGGGCGACAGGGAGTATGAATATGAGATCGACGCCTTTACCGGAGCAGTGCTCTCTTCTGAGTATGAGATAAAAAAAGAGGTTGTAGCCACAGGGAAAGGCTCTACCGGCGGCAGCTCTGCAAGCGGCAGCTCCACCGGCGGCAGTTCCCCAGCAGCGAAAGCCCCTTCGGGAAGCAGCGTCATCGGGAAGGATGCCGCCAGAGCGGCTGCGCTGAAACATGCGGGGCTGTCGGCATCGCAGGTCTCCCAGGTGGAGGTGGAGCTTGACTATGAGAAAGGCCGGAAGATCTATGAGGTGGAGTTCTATTCCGGCGGTGCGGAATACGATTACGAGATCGATGCGTACACCGGGGCGGTGCTCTCATATGAATACGAAGTCAAAAAGGCGGCCCCAGTGGAAGGGGGCACCCTTATTGGCGGAGACGCGGCGGTGGCGGCTGCGCTGAAGCATGCGCGGCTGGCCAGATCTGCAGTGACGCGGTTGGAAGTGGAGCTTGATTATGAGGACGGACGGCGGATCTACGAGGTCGAATTTTACTCGGGGAACAAAGAATATGAATACGAGATCGACGCATACAGCGGAACGATCTTATCCTTTGAAGTGGAGACCCGCAAAACAAACTAGTGGGCAGCGATGATTTTCCCGGGCGGCAAAACGGGGGAGCCCCTTTAAGGGCGCTCCCCTCTGCTGTTCTTCTCCGGGCGGCTTTCTTTCCCGCTTACAACAGCTTATTCGGCGGGGTCGTCAGGGTTTTCCTTGACCATCTGGATGACGGGGGCTGCAGTTGTTTGCAACGGTCTGGCTGTTTTGTCCACTGTCTCCAAAATGGCGATATCGTCTCCGCCGGCAGCACCGAGCTCCTTGAATTTTCTTGCTGAAACGAGGACGCGGCTCTCCAGAGAGCCCACGGCCCGGTTATAGGAATCGACTGTCCGGCCGAGGTGTTTCCGGATATCCTTGAAATGTTCGGCCAGAATGCGGATGCGCTCGTAAAGGGTCTTGCCCAGTTCGCTGATCTCCTGAGCGTTCTCGGCGATCTGCTCCTGCCGCCAGCCGTACGCCACCGCCTTCAACAAAGCGATGAGCGTCGTCGGTGTGGCCATGATCACCCGCTGGTCAGCCCCGAACTCTATAAGTCCGGGATCTTGCTCCAGGGCGCTGCTGAAAAAGGTTTCCCCCGGCAGGAACATGACCACAAATTCCGGGGTGGCCTCAAACTGGTTCCAGTATGATTTTGAGGCCAGCTTGACCAGGTGGGTGCGGGCCTGCCGGGCGTGTTCCTTGAGTTTGCTCCGGCGGTCAGCCTCATCCTCACACTCCAGGGATTCCAGATAGGCTTGCAGCGGGGTTTTGGAATCGACAACGATCTGTTTGCCGCCAGGCAGGTTGATGATCATATCCGGCCTCAACCGGCCGTCTTCGGTGTCCACAGAAACCTGTTCATAAAAATCACAGTAAGGCAGCATTCCGGCAACCTCGACGACACGTTTGAGCTGGATTTCCCCCCAGCGGCCGCGAACAGTAGGTTTGCGCAGGGCGGTGACAAGCCGGTTTGTCTCCTGCTGCAGCCGGCTCCCGGTGGTGGCCAGCTGTTTGATCTGCTCTTCCAGCCCGGTGTAAGCGGACTGGCGGGCTTTGTCCAGTTCCACTATTTTGAGATCAATATTTTCCAGAGATTTCTGCAGCGGCTTGACCAGTTCATCGATGGCCTGCTGCCGTTTTTCCAGGTCGCCTTTGGCGCCCTGCTGATAGCTCTCCAGGGTGGCCCGGGCCAGCTCAAGAAAGGATTGATTGTTGCTCTTGAGGGCGTCTGCAGAGAGGGCCTTAAAGGCGTCGGAGAGTTTCTGCTGGGCTTCGTTCAGCAAAGCTAATTTTTCACGGTTCAGTTTGCGTTCCTCGGCGAGGGTTGTCTCCAACTCCGCCAGCCGGGTCTGGTAGGAGAGCTCTTTTCTTTGAAGTGTTTCCACCAGGCTCTCCAGCTCCGGTATCCGCGAGCTCTCTTTCTCGGCGGCGGCGCGGCCGGCCAGCTCCTCTTTCAGCGCGTTATCTTTTTCCTCCAGCCCCCGCTCCAGTTTGGCCGCGGCACTGCGCAGCTCGTCGAGCTGTTCATCTTTAGCCTGTGCCAGAGCGCGCCCGCTTTCATAAGCCTCCCGTTCGCGCTTGCGCAGAAATAGCCAGGACAGGAACAGACCGAGGACCAGCGCGATTAACAATTCCCAGAACATAAGATCTCTCCTTTGCTTGCAGTGCGGCTAAAGCCGCCTCAAACCGGCTCAGCAGCGCTAAAAATCTTTTCGGCAAGGCACCGCTAAATCCCTGCATCAAGCGGAAGGAGGGCTGTGG
>JAAZIG010000007.1 GCA_012510325.1 Bacillota bacterium | reverse complement strand
TTAAATGATGACAAAGGCGAACTGTTCCTGTTTGATCAATCATACCAATTTTCTGTTACAGGATCAATTTTCTTGTCTGCCCCATTGAGGCGGTGAAAGCGCTCTGTGATTGCTTCTTCGAAGCGGGTATGTTATATTACAGAAGGTAAATTAAGGCTAAGGAGTGGCACAATTGGGATCGGTACGGGTTAGGTTTGCTCCCAGCCCTACGGGAGAGCTGCATATCGGCGGCGCCAGGACTGCACTGTTTAATTATCTTTTCGCCCGGGCAAATAAGGGCACTTTTATTTTGCGCATCGATGACACCGACCTGGAGCGTTCACGGGATGACTACACCGAGGCACTGCTGGAGGCAATGCGCTGGCTGGGCCTGGACTGGGATGAAGGGCCTTATTATCAGTCCCGCCATCTGGAGGACTACCGCAGCGAGGCCAACCGCCTGTTGGAGGAGGGGAAAGCGTACCGCTGTTTCTGCACCCCCGAGGAGCTGGCGGAAGGCCGGGAGCAGGCCCGCAAAGCCGGAAAACCGTACCTCTATCCGGGAACCTGCCGCGAACTTCCCCCGGAAAAGATCGAGGCCAGGCTGCAAGAGGGCCACAGCCATGTACTCCGCCTGCGCATACCTGTCGGTGGAGAGACGGTGGTCGATGACCTCATCCGCAGCCAGGTCCGCTTCAGCAACCGCGACCTGGACGATTTTATTATCATCAAATCAAACGGGAGCCCAACCTACAATTTCGCCAGCGTTGTCGACGACGAAGCGCTGAAGATCACCGACGTGATCCGGGCGGAGGAACATCTCTCCAACACACCGCGCCAGCAGATCTGTCTCGAGGCGCTCGGCTACAAAAAACCCCGCTACGCCCATGTGCCGATGATTCTGGCTCCGGACCGCAGCAAACTGAGCAAGCGCCACGGGGCCACCTCGGTGGAGGAATTTCGCTCTGACGGCTACCTGCCGGAGGCGCTGATCAACTATATGGCTCTTTTGGGCTGGTCGCCGGGAGAGGAAGAGATCATCCCCCTTTCGAAAATGATCACCCTTTTCTCGCTGGAGCGGGTCAACAAGACCGCCGCGATCTATGACACCACCAAGCTGACCTGGATGAACGGCCAGTATTTGCGCATGATCACCCGGGAAAGGCTGGCCGCGGAGGCGCTGCCGTTCTACGAAGACGCCGGCCTGCTGCAAACCCCCCTGGAGGGTGAGGCTGCCGAATACTATCAAAGAGTGGCTGCTGCTGTTCACGACCGGGTGAGAACCCTGGCCGAGATGGCTGCGGCTTCGACCTACTTCTATCGGCAGGTCGACAGTTATGACGACAAAGGGGTAAAAAAGCATTTTCGCAAAGAGGGCAGCGCCGCCCTGCTGCGCCGGGCCGCTGACACGCTGCGCACGCTGGAGCCCTTTGCACTCGACACCATCGAGGCGGCTTACCGAAGCCTGAGCGAGGAGCTGGGGGTATCCACCGGACGGCTGATCCACCCGACCCGCCTGGCCATCTCCGGGCGGACCATGGGACCGGGCCTTTTCGAGATCATTGTCCTGTTGGGCCGTGAAACAACCGTGGAGCGACTGGAAAAAGCAGCCCTCTGGATCGAGCAGGAGCAGGGCTAACCCTTTATCCCGACGCTGCTGCGTCCCAAAATTTGTAGCAATGACCGGCGCCCTTGGCTCTCACAGGGTGCCTTTTTCTGGGCGCCGGCCGGCTCTGTCGAGAAAAGAGCGGGGCGGCCGCTAATGTTCGGGCCGGGGGAAACCCCCGGCCCGAACACTGCCTAAAATGAGACTCCGCTTACTCTTCTGGAAACTCTTTTCGGCGCCGCCACAGCATGACGGCGGCTCCACACAACAGGGCAGCCGGCAGGAACCAGAGCAGGTACCCGCCGGTTTGGGGCAGGAGGCCGCCTCGCACGAACAGGGCGAAAGGTGAAAGCGAACCCTGAACCGTAAAGGTGACCCGGCCCTCCCTGGCAACAGCTTTGTAGTTTTGCAAGACTCCGTTCTGGCAGTGCATCACCGTTACGGTTCTCCCGTTGAATTCAGGGTCCACCTCCACGGTGACGATGAGCTCCCCGGTGAAACCGGGAGCGGGATCGAGAGAGATGTTTTGGCCCAAGATGAGGATATTGTTTTTTTCTCTTGCGCTTTGTGAATAGCCTTGCAGGCGGCGCAGTCCTCCCCGTGCAGGGACAACTTTGACACATTCAGCCTGGCGTCCACGTGGATCTCGCCCGCTACCGTGACCCCTCCGGCGCTCAGCTCGCGCGGTATGTAGGCGTTTTCCACTGTGAAG
>JAAZIG010000082.1 GCA_012510325.1 Bacillota bacterium | reverse complement strand
CGCCAGAATGATCGCCACGAACAGGAACAGACCGCAGGATACAAAGGTGCCGCGCAGCCCCACTTTCCCGATCAGAGTCTTGAGCAGGGGCGACCAGACCAGAGCGGCCGCTCCCATGGGCATGAGCACAATCCCGGTGATGAACCCCCTCTTCTCGGGGGGAAACCACTTCAACGCCGTCGGAGTGGCGGAGGCATAACCGAAAGCCGATGCCGTGCCGAAGAGCACACCAAACAGCAGGGTCAGCCCCACCGGATGAGCCACAAAGCCGCATGCAGTCAAAGTGATGCCGGAAGCAAGACCGCAGATGGTCACCGCCAGGCGCGGACCGACCCGGTCCTGAAAACGGCCGGCAAAGATCATGGCGATTGAAAAGACGAACAGCTGCAAAGTGTAGGGAAAGACCGCCTCAGCTCTGGTCCAGCCGTATTCCTGAATCAACCCTTCCGCAAAAACAGACCAGGCATAAAATAGACCCAACGAAAAATTCATAAACGCCCCCGCAAGGGCCACCTTTGTTCCCCGGTAAAGCAAAAATTTCCCTCCTCAAAATGTCAACCCTCTGCGTACATTTCCACGTCAATCACGCTCGCACCCCTACTGCACAGCGCTATCCGTCGGCTCCGCCGGGTTTTCAAGCAGCTCCAGCGAGCCTTTAAGCCTGATGATCAGATAAAGCGCCGCTGCCGCCGCTGCCGCAATAAATAATTCAATAGTCCAGATCGCCGCCCCGCCTGCCTGCAGGTAAACCACCCCGGCATTGAGCCCGGTGTGCAGCAGAATAGCGGCGAGCAGAAAAACAGGACGCCTGCTCTTGACCGCGTAGAGCACGATCAGCGACAGCGCAAGCTGAACGATGAGCGTGAGCATCCGCTCCACCCCGGCGGCCAGGAATACCGACGGCGGCAGGCCGACCAGCTGCGCCTTGATCAGGGAGGCCTCCGCCCCGAGCCGGGGGGCGATGAGCTGCTCAAACAGGCCCCGGTTGATCATCAGGCTGATCACAATGTTATTTATGTAAGTAAATCCGACCAGGACGATCGCTTCGACACCGCCGTGGCCCAGGCCGTAGGCCAGCCCGGTATTCCACGAGAGGTCCCCTTTTAGCACAGTCTGAAAGGCAAGGTAACGACCGCACTCCTCAAAAAGGCCGGCGGTAAAACCGCCGACGACCACGGCATAGAAGAAAATATTGGTGGAAAACCTGCCTAGCCAGGGCTGCACCAGCAGGTAGTTCAACAAGGGGAGCCGCAAAAGCAGCTGGAAAAGGATAAACACCCCCGCCCCCAAGAAACAGGCTTTCACAGAGAAGCGGTATCTCCGGTAAAAATAGATAATCAGGCCGACAGGTAAAAACAGAGAAGCAAACAGGCTAAAAAACATTGCCGCCAGTGAAGCGGTAGAGACCACCACGCTGCACCCCCTCTGGCAAAATTTAATCTAGTGACATGATCTGTTCCCGCGCACTTGGGTTGGGGGCAGGCACGGCACATCAAAAAACGACCGCGCTTCGTAGGACCTTCCGCCAGCTCAGCGGACCCCTTTACCGCTCGAATGAAAAGCGATAGCCGCTCAGCTCCAATTCATCCCGCATCTGGAGCATCTCTTCCTGTAATTTTTTACCCACGGGGACTCCTTGATCTTTTCTCTCCAGCCAGGCGAGATGCTCCTTCTCTCCCGCAGTAAATATTCTCTCCTGACCCGGCGCTTTTTGGGAAGCGCGCAGCCGGCGCAGGATCTCGCCAGTTCTCGCTTTAAAGTCATCCAACCCGGTAAATGCCGCCAGATCAACGGCCATGAAAAAGTGACCGAGCCGGTAAGGCACTTTTTCCCCACCCTCACCGAAGCCGGTCAGCCCTTTGAGGAAAGCGCCCCCCTGCAGAGCTGACGAAAGGATCTCCACCACGGTGGCATACCCGTACCCCTTGTAGCCGGCGTTATCCTCACCGATCCCCCCGAGAGGGGTCAGTGCAGCCTTCCCTGCAACCAGATCGATGAGGATCTGCTCCGTATCGGTTCTGCTGTGGACGGCACTGTCGATCACCCAGCCGTGAGGGATCGCCTCACCGGCGCGGGCATAAACCTCGATCTTGCCGCGCTGGCTTACCGAGGTGGCACAATCG
>JAAZIG010000081.1 GCA_012510325.1 Bacillota bacterium | reverse complement strand
GGCGTATGCTTGCAATTTACCACGTTTTTGGCTATGATTATAGCGGCAGAGGGTGCTTGCGACGGCAAGGGTGCCGAGCATTTTTGCCCTTGTCGACCATGTCCTGAAAGAGCAGGCTGAATTGGCTGCCCGGCGCTTGGGCATTCCGACTCACATGTGTGCTTCAGCACGTGCTCTTTTCATTGCAGAACCCCTGCAGGGCCGGCTGCGGTCCATAAATCCGCTACCGGGGGTTAGCCCGGTGCGGAGATCAAAAACGGCCCGGCTATTCCGGGAAAGCGGTTTCAGCCGAGATGACAGGACTTCATTAAGCGAACCTCAAGGCAAAGATTGCCCGTCATTTATTTATTGCAAACACAGATAATTGCTGTTGTCGCTTTTCAACCATACTTGTTCCTGTGTTCGCGGGGAATTGACCTCTTTGTCCGACTACACTCCTCAGATCAGCCCCAATGGTGGAGGGGGCCTTCGGGAGACCGACCTCTTTGACTATTACCCTGCGCAGCTACATGATTCCGGTGATTGAAAACCGCCCTTACCGGCGGCAGCTCTGCCGGCAGGTGCTCCCTTCAGGCAGTGTCGCCGTCTGCCCGGGATGGCGCCGGTGACCTGCCGACAGCACACTGAGAAGGCGCTGCTGTCAATATGCTGCAAAACTCTAACGGCAGGGGGTTGTGGTGAATTTGTTGCAGCCCATCGGAGAACCCCGGGTATTTTGGGGCGGTAATATTTAACGAACTGTCCTGGTTCACTTGGCGGCTGCAGGTGCTTTGGCAGGAGCCGGTGGTGTTGCGGAGCGCCACGTCACTTTAAATCAATGAAGGTCAGCGATTGACCCGCTCAATAATCAGGATTAAAGGGGTGAAACGGTGCTGGAGATTCGTTTTCACGGCCGGGGGGGACAGGGTGCGGTTACCTCGGCACAGCTTTTTGCGCAGGCGGCGATTATGGAGGGAAAATACGCACAGGCTTTCCCCGATTTCGGGCCGGAACGGCGGGGGGCGCCGGTCGCGGCCTTTTGCCGGATAGATGAACAGCCGATTTATTTGCGGACAAAGATCAATGAACCGGATATCGTCGTGGTTCTGGACCCCTCGCTTTTGCAGACGGTGAATGTTGCCGCCGGAATGAAGGAGCAGGGTGTTTTGGTGATCAACTCCGCTAAGAAACCGCATCATTTTATGGGGCAAGAGCTGTCTCAGGTGGCCACGATTAACGCTACGCAGGTTGCTTTGGCGATCTTAAAGCGGCCCATTACCAACACGGTTTTGTTGGGGGCGCTGGCTAAAATAACCACTGTGGTCGGAGTGGAATCGCTGATTGATGCTATTGAGCGGCAGTTCAGTGCCAAAATTGCGGCGCTAAACGTAAAGGCTTTGCAGAGAGCTGTTGCCGAAACCCTTGTCTTGAATAAGGATGATTGCACGCCGGCGGAGCTGGAGGGGTGCAGCGGGCTTGCCGATATTGCCACAGCGGTAGCTGCAGAAGATCTGCCTAAAGCCGATTCCGAGTATTTGTGGGGGGAGCTGGAGCCGGGTTGTGTGATCACAGATGCCGGAAACGCGAAATCGTTCCGGACAGGAGACTGGCGTTCCTTTTCGCCGGTGCTGAATAAAAAGCGGTGCATCAAGTGCGGGATCTGCTGGATCTATTGTCCCGATATTGCTTACCGGGAGGATGAGGAAGGTTTCTATATTGCCGATCTGGATTACTGCAAGGGGTGCGGCATCTGTGCGCAGGAATGCCCGGTGGGGGCGATTCACCTGGAAATGGAAGAGGAGGCGGGGGTGATATGAAAAAACGCGTGGGTTTGGAAGTGTCTTACGCGGCCGCAGAGGCGGTTAAGCGGTGCAATGTCGATGTGATTGCTGCCTATCCGATCACTCCCCAGACCCATATTGTGGAGCGCCTTTCGGAATTTGTAGCCAACGGCGAGCTCGATGCCGCATTTGTTCCTGTGGAATCGGAGCACTCGGCGATGAGCTTGTGTATCGGCAGCCAGGCGGTGGGAGCACGTTCGTTTACCTGCACCAGTTCCCAGGGTTTGGCGCTGATGAGCGAGATTGTTTATATTACCGCTTCGTTGAGGTTGCCTTTGGTGATGATGCTGGTGAACCGCTCCCTCTCCGGCCCCCTCTCCATCTGGAATGATCACAGTGATGTCATGGCGGTGCGGGATTGCGGCTGGATCCAGCTGTTTGTCAGAAACGGCCAGGAAGTTTTTGATCATGCTTTTATTTCTTATAAAATTGCCGAAGATCACGGCGTTCTTTTGCCGGTGATGATCAATTTTGACGGATTTATCCTTTCTCATATGTTCGAGCCCATGGAGCTGGTGGAGCCCGCCGTGATCGAACGGTACCTGCCTCCGTATAACCCAAAATATGTGCTCCATCCGGATCAGCCTCTGACCATGGGGGCTTTTGCCATGCCGGCGGTCTTTACGGAGGCAAAAAAAGCGCAGGATGAAGCTTTGCGGCAATCTTACCCCCATATACTGAGGGCATGGCAGGATTGGGGGGATTTAACGGGCCGCTATTATGATCCGGTGGAGGGATTTTGGACAGAGGATGCCGAGACGATCTTTGTCGCCCTGGGCAGTTTTGGCGAAACGGCGGGCGAGGCGGTTAAAGCGCTGCGGGAGCGGGGCGAGCAAGTGGGCTTGTTGAACCTGCGCCTGTGGCGCCCGTTTCCTTTCGAGGCCTTTGCCCGGGTGGTGGAAGGGGTCCGCAATTTGATTGTCCTCGACCGGGCCGTATCCTATGGGGGCCCCGGAGGCCCCGTGGCCGGTGAAATTCGTTCCGCCCTTTACAACCTCGAAAACAGACCGCAGGTGTACAGTTTTGTTTCCGGGTTGGGGGGCCGGGATGTCACGGTGCAGGATTATATGGCCATGTTTACCGGCGCCATCTCCGGGGAAGCCCCTCGGGATGGAATTTTTGGCGTTCGCGGATAGGTGCGGGGAGGCTGCTATTTTGATGGGGGAAAGGGTGGATTGAATGAATGATGCCGGCCTTTATGCCGTAAAATCGCTGCCGAAAAAGGAATATCTGGCTCCCGGCCACCGCTCTTGTCCGGGCTGCGGGGAGGTGTTGGCGGTACGCCTTGTGCACAAGGCTCTCGGCCGCAACACGATCACCGCGTCGGCAACGGGATGCATGGAGATCGTCTCCTCGCCGTTTCCGTTGACCTCCTGGGAGATTCCCTGGATTCATGTCGCCTTCGAAAATGCGGCGGCTGTGGCCGGCGGCATCGAGGCTGCGCTGAAGGTTTTGCAGCGGAAGGGGAAAATTGCCCCCAAAGAAATAAATGTTGTCGCCATGGCCGGGGACGGCGGAACCGCGGATATCGGTTTGCAGGCACTTTCCGGGGCGTTGGAGCGGGGCCACGATTTTCTTTATGTTTGTTACGACAACGAAGCCTATATGAATACAGGCGTACAGCGATCCTCGGCGACGCCCTTCGGTGCCCATACGACGACTTCGCCGGCCGGCACAGCGGTGCCCGGGCAGATTACGTGGAAAAAGAATATGCCGGAGATCGTTGCCGCCCATAAGATTCCCTATGTGGCCACCGCCACTCCCAGCTATCCTCTCGATCTGATCAATAAAATTGAGAAAGGGGCGGCGGCGGAGGGGCCTGCGTATGTCCATATTTTATCTGTTTGCCCCACAGGCTGGGGTATTGGCAGCGCAGAGACGATCAAGATCGGGCGGTTGGCGGTGCAAACCGGGTTCTTTCCCCTTTACGAGGTCGAGGACGGCGCCTATAAGATCACGGTAGATTGTGCGGAACTTTTGCCGTTGGAGCGCTATCTGCAACCCCAGGGGCGCTTTCGCCACCTGAGCGAGGAGCTGATCGCACAGCTTCGCCGGCGTGTTTTTGAGCAGTGGGCGGAGCTGAAAAGGCGCGCCGCCTTATCCGCTTCTGCGGCCCGCTGAAGATGGCGGAAACCGGCTTTCTTGTAAGTATTATCCCCATTGCGGACCACTCCGGGCCGGGAAAGCGCCCGGTGAAAAGAGGGGGGAGGAGAATAGATGGGGAAACAGGCGATTGAGCGGATTGTAGAAAAATATGGATCAGACCATGCTGATGTTTTGGAAATGTTGATCGATATTCAGGAAAAGGAGCACTACCTATCCCGGGAAACGCTGCAATATCTTTCTGAAAGGCTGGCTGTGCCCTTAACCCGGCTGTACCATATGGCTACGTTTTATGAAGCCCTCAGCTTAAAACGGCGCGGACGCCATCAGATACACGTTTGCATGGGCACTGCCTGCCATGTTCGGGGTGCGGCACGGATCCTGGAGCAGCTGGAACGTTGCTTGTCGATCAAGTCCGGGGAGGTTACTCCTGATTTGCAATTTGGTTTGGCAACCGTTAACTGCGTGGGAACCTGTGCTTTGGGACCGGTTGTATCGGTTGACGGGGAGTACCATGGTCATATGTCGGCGTCAAAAGTGGAGCGCATGCTCAAGAGATACAGTGAGACAGAGGCAAACGGGGTGGCCGTGTGTCAAAAATAAATTCGGTGGGTGAACTGGCGGAGCTCCGCGCAGCAATACTGGACCAAAGGGATGCCGGCAGGCCTTGCATTACTACCTGTCTGGGGACCGGCTGCCATGCTTACGACAGTCAGGAAGTGTACAACGCTTTTGCCGGGGAGATTCATTCCCGCGATCTCGCGGACAAGGTGGATCTAAGGGGCAGCGGCTGCCACGGTTTTTGCGAACAGGGACCGATCGTGGTGCTTTCCCCCGGTGAAATCTGCTATTGCCATGTCCAGCCGGAGGATGCGGCAGAGATTATCACAGAGACTGTTTTGAAAAATGAGGTAATCGAGCGGTTGCTTTATCGGGATCCTGTTACCGGCCGGAGGTTTGAACGGGAGGGGGAAATCCCCTTTTATAAACATCAGGACAGGCTGATTTTAGGCCAAAACCGGCTGCTTGATCCGAAAAATATAGAGGACTATCTGGCCCTGGGAGGGTACAAAGCGCTGGCCGGGGCTTTGGCGGAGATGACGCCGGAGGATGTGCTCGAAGAGGTGAAAAAAGCCAATCTGCGGGGGCGCGGCGGGGGAGGGTTCCCGGCGGGAATCAAGTGGGAGACGGCGCGCCGGGCTCCGGAAAAAGAAAAGTACGTCATCGTGAACGCAGATGAGGGTGATCCCGGTGCCTATATGGATCGCAGCCTGCTGGAAGGAAATCCGCACCTGATTTTGGAGGGTTTACTCATCGGCGCTTACGCTATCGGGGCGGCGGAAGGGTATCTCTATGCGCGTCAGGAGTACCCTTTGGCTGTTGAAAATTTTACCCTGGCTGTTCAGCAGGCCGAGGAGTACGGTTTGCTCGGCAGCGATATCCTCGGGACAGGCTTTGCTTTTAGCGTCAAGATCAAACGCGGCGCGGGGGCGTTTGTCTCCGGCGAATCCAGCGCACTGATGGCAGCGATCGAGGGGCTGGTCGGTGAACCCCGGCCCAAGCATATCAATACGGCGATCAGCGGTCTGTGGGGCAAACCGAGCAACCTCAACAATGTGGAGACCTGGGCCAACGTTCCCTTGATTATCGAGCGGGGCGCCGCCTGGTTTAAGCGCATCGGCAATGAGCGCAACAGCGGCACGAAAATATTTTCCCTCGTCGGGAAGATCAACAATACCGGTTTGGTGGAGGTGCCCATGGGGACCCCCCTGCGGAAAATTATCGAGGATATCGGGGGCGGTATCCCCGGGGGCAAGAAATTCAAAGCGGTGCAAACCGGCGGGCCCTCCGGAGGCTGCATCCCGGAGCAGTATCTGGATACACCTGTTGATTTTGACTGTCTCGAAGAGCTGGGAGCGATGATGGGCTCGGGCGGCATGATCGTGATGGATGAGGATAACTGTATCGTTGATGTGGCCAAATATTTTATGCATTTTCTAAAGGATGAATCCTGCGGGAAATGTAGCAGTTGCCGGGAAGGGACCACAAGGATGTACGAAATACTCGATGCGATTACCCGGGGTGAAGGGCGCGAGGGAGATCTCGAGCTGCTGGAAGAGCTCGCCTGGGTGATGAAAAACGCTTCCCTCTGTGCGCTCGGTTCCACGGCGGCCAATCCTGTTCTAAGCACGCTGCGTTATTTCCGCGAGGAGTACGCCGCCCATATTCAGGAGAAAAGGTGCCCGGCGAAAGTTTGCCCAGCTCTGATTCGCTATTCCATCGATCCTGAAATATGCGACGGCTGCGGCCGGTGCCGGCGCAGCTGTCCGGAAAAGGCAATTACCGGGGAGTTAAATACGCCCCTGGTCATTGACGGTGCTCTCTGTTCGCGCTGCGGTATCTGCCGGGAAGTTTGCCACCTTGAGGCAATTGTTGTGGAGTAGCGGCGGCCTTTGAGCGGCGGGGGAACTAGTATGATTCGCCCCGGCGGCTTGCTTGCCAAAATATGAAGAAGGTATGGGGATAGCATGGTACATCTAGTGATTGATGGTAAGGGCTTTCAGGCAGAAGAAGGGCAAAATGTGTTGGAGGTGGCTCTGGAAAACGGAATTGAGATTCCCCACCTGTGTTACCATGAACAGCTCTCCCCCTATGGCGGCTGCCGCCTCTGCCTGGTGGAGATTACAAGGGGCGCCCGGACCTTTTTGAGCACCTCCTGCACCTATCCCTGTCTGGAGGGTCTTGTTGTCAGGACGGATACCCCGGATGTTCTTCGGGCGCGTCGGCTCGTTTTGGAGCTGCTCATGCCTTTGGCGCCGGAGGCGCCGCGACTGCAGGCTCTGGCTCGCCAAATGGGAGTGACAGAGACGCGTTTTGCCTCGGATGAAGAGGTAGATGACTGTATCCGCTGCGGTCTTTGCATCCGGGCTTGTGCAGAGCTGGTCGGCGCGGAGGCGATCACCTTCTCCGGTAGGGGGGAGCGCCGGAAAGTGGAGCCGCCTTTCGGGGAGGAGGCGCTGAACTGCATCGGCTGCGGGGCCTGTGTTTTTCTCTGTCCCACCGGCTGTCTCCACATGGAGGATCAAGACGGCGTCAGGACGCTGGACAAATGGAAAAGAACGCTGTCCCTGAAAGCCTGTGCGAGCTGTGGGCGGCGCTATCTTCCCTTTGCCCAAATTGAATTTGCCCGGCAAAAAGGTGAGGATCCTCCGGCTGAAGGTTGGTTTGAATTTTGTCCGGATTGCCGCTAGCAATTTGGCGGCACGGGAAACTGGTTTTCCCTCAACAAATTGGTTATGCCGCAGGGACTACGCTTTTCAAACCGCAGCGTTCTTCTGGTGTTTATTTTCCAACTTACCCCGGAAGATCCACTGTTAATCCGGGGGTGCGCCCTCCGGGGAGGAGCGCCGTTTCGGAATGGGCCATAGATTTTTTATCTTTGCGGGATCCCTCCGGGGCGGCCCCGGCTGAGAGCAGATCTAAGTGCTGTTGGGTGCTGTTGAGGGGATTTCCACTTATCACTTGGGACAATATTCGGTATAATGGAGTCGTGCGGGTGGAGTAAAAATTTATAAAAGCTAATAATCATACAAAATGAGGCCGATAACATGAAGCAAATGGAAAGCGAATACCGCATACTGTTGGAAAACCTTCCCGATGCTTTTTGCTATTGTAAAGCGATTACCGATAATGACGGCAAACCGGTGGATTGTATTTTTCTGAATATAAGCGATGCCTTTGCCGAGATGGTCGGTCTTTCACGGCATGATATTATTGGCCGAAGGGTTACCGAGGTCTATCCCGAAATCAGGGGCTCCTATTATAACTGGCTCGGTCTTTTTGATCGAGTTGCCTGCACCAGTGAAAAAATCTCCTTTGAGAAATACCTTGAATTGAAAGATCGCTGGTATGAAATAACTGCTTATAGCAATGAACCTGGCTTTTTAGCGATACTCTTCCGAAATATTGCTGATGCCAGGAAAATAGAACAGGCTTTGCAAGAAAGTGAAGCCCGTTACCGGAAACTGGTGGAAAACCTGAATGAAGTAATCTACATCCTGGATGAGGATGCCAGGATAGTTTATATCTCCCCCAATGTTGAACAGCTGAGCGGTTATACCATCCCGGAGTTGACGGGCAGGCATTTCACCGAATTTGTCCACGCAGATGATCAGGAAGGACGCATAGAACAATTTTTTAAAGTATTATCGGGGGTGAACGAAGCCACAGAGTATCGTTTTTTGATCAAAAATGGAGAGGCCACCTGGGTGAGAACATCAGCCAGGCCAATCACAAAAGAGGGGCGTGCAATTGGCATACAGGGTGTCCTGATGGATATTACCGTTCGTAAACAGGCTGAAAAAAAGATGCAACACCTGAGCCTTCACGACAGCCTTACGGGACTGTATAACCGCTATTTCCTACAAAATGAAATGGAAAAGCTGGACGCCAACAAGATGCAATTGCCCATTAGCATTATTATGGCTGACCTAAATGGCTTAAAATTGATTAATGATACCTGTGGGCATGACCTGGGGGATGAGGCGCTTCGCCGCACAGCAGAGCTTTTGAAAAAGTCTTGCCGCAAAAAGGATCTTATCGCCCGTTGGGGCGGCGACGAATTTATAATCTTGCTGCCACAAACCATGCTCAAGGAAGCAAAGGATGTCTGCAAAAGAATAACTGATTACTGCAAAGAAACGCATAAAGAAGGGCTCCCTATTTCAATAGCCCTGGGTGTTGGTTTAAAAAACAGCACGGAGAAGAATCTGGCAGAGGTGTTAAAGGATGCTGAGGATAGTATGTATACGCATAAACTTGCGGAGTACCAAAGCGCAAGAAATGCTGTTTTAAAACACCTGCTTGAGACGCTGGCAGGAAAAAGATTTGAGACGGAAACGCATATCGAGCGTATGCAAAATATGGCCGAAAAGGTAGGCGAAAAAGCGGGTCTTCCTGACTCGGAGCGGCGCCGTCTGGCCGCTCTGGTTTCGCTGCACGATATCGGCAAGATTAACATTCCCGAGGAAATAATAGCTAAAAGAGAAGAGTTGTCCGCAGAGGAGAAAGAAATTATGCAGAAGCATTCGGAAATTGGCTGCAGAATTGCCCGGGCCACGGAAGTATATGCCCATATAGCGGAAGATATTTTGGCGCATCACGAGCACTGGGACGGTTCCGGGTACCCGTGGGGGTTGAAGGGAGAGGAAATCCCTTTTCTGGCCCGGATCGTTAACCTCGTCGATGCTTATGAAGTGATGACCGGAGGCCGGCCTTACCGGAAAGCGATCTCTTCGGCCGATGCTCTTGCCGAGCTTAAAAGGTGTGCCGGCACACAATTCGATCCCGAACTGGTGGAAGTTTTTGTTTCGCTCTGGGAGGATTCGCCGGACTTGTAAGAGTATGTTTCCTCTTCGAACGACCCTGCTCTTTTTATTAAGCAAAAGG
>JAAZIG010000080.1 GCA_012510325.1 Bacillota bacterium | reverse complement strand
GCCGGCCTGGTAATCGGTCTGCCCGGGATCGGCGGTTAAAACGGTGACGCCGCGCTGTTCAAAAAAATCACAGATTCGTTCGACAACCAGTGCTGAATTCTCTTTTTCCCAGTTCGGGATCAGTCCGATGCCGCGCATGGTACCTCCTTTAGAAGATGCCGCTGCTGCTGATGAGGTGACCCAGGAAAGCAGCTCCCATTGCGAACAGCAGGATCAGCGCCGCCCTCCGGAGAAACTGCTTTTTTACCGCAGGCTCATCCTGAAAGGAGAAGCGAATCTCCTGCAGCTGCCCCTTTGCTTCGAGATAGAGGAACACTCCGTCCGTCTGGAAGAAGAGAGCGTCCAAGAGCAGCTCCCGCCGCAAAGTGGGCCAGTGTAGCGGCTCCTCCCCCTTGGTTATCTTTACCAAATAGTTCTCCCCGTCGCGGGAGACAATAAAATTTCCTTCATAGGAAAAGCTTCTGTTTTTTCCATCCACCGTCAGGGTTACCGGATATTCCGGATGGATCTCCGCCAGCCGGTAACCGCCGGCCTGCAGTTTATGCCAGGCTTTCTGCTCCCTGCGGGTCAGCGGGCGGTCGGCCCGGCGCGGGCGTCTCCTTTTTCGACCCTGCGTGCGGCTGAACAGGAAAAACGCCAGAGCAGTTCCGCTCAGGAGCAGCAGCCAGAGATAATCCTGCCAACGCACTAGATCACCACCCGGCGCTGAGCTATATTAGGTATTCGCCAGGGTTTTTTCAATCCCTTTATGCGGCGGTTTATTTTACCAGATCGCGCCAGGCCCGGCTGACCAGAGCACCGATCTCCTCTTCCAGCTTCTCCGGACAGGCGCATCTGCCGGAGGGGGGCAGGCTCCAGTAAACAAAATATTCCAGGTTGCCCCGGGGGCCGGGGAGACGCGAATAGCTCATCTTCTCCGTGCAGTAACCGGTTTGGCAGGCAAATTCAGTCAGCTCCTGCAGAACGAAACAGTGCAGCCGGGGATCGCGGATCACCCCGCGGCCCCGGTCCGCCTCCCTGCGCCCGACCTCAAACTGCGGCTTGACCAGGGCCAGAACGGCGGGGAGCCGGTGTTCCTTTAACACCGGCAGCACCAGCTTAAGCGAGATGAAGGAGAGATCGACGACGGCCAGATCCGGAGCCCAGGGCAGATCCTGGGGCCGGAGATGGCGGATGTTGCAGCGCTCGCGCACCGTGACCTGCGGATGGCGCCGCAGCGTCCAGGCGAGCTGTCCGTAGCCGACATCCACGGCGATGACCCGGCGGGCCCCCTGCTGCAGCAGGCAGTCGGTAAAGCCGCCCGTGGAGGCGCCCACATCGAGAACGGAAAGGCCGTCAACTGTCAGCTCCAGATCGGCCAGCGCCCCGGCGAGCTTGAACCCGCCCCGGCTGACGTAGCGCTGCACCGGCTCCTGCAGGAAGATCTCCGTCTCCCGGGGATAGAGCGTCCCCGGTTTGGAGCAGACTTTCCCTCCCGCCAGCACCCGGCCGGAGATGATCTCCGCCCGGGCCCGGCTGCGGCTGATCCCGGGATAGCGCTCCATGAGCAGCAGATCGAGGCGCTCGCGCTTCTTCATCCTAGACGGCCCCTTCCTTCACCTCGACGCCGCAAAGTTCGAAAGCCGCCCGGTAGATCCCCCCCGCATCGATGCCGCAGAGAGAGAGCATCAGCGCCCGCGGCCCCTGCTCGACAAAGCAATCCTCGATCCCCAGCAGCTTCACCGGAACAAGCAGCTCTTCTCTGGCCAAAAGTTCGAGCACCCCGCTGCCGAAACCGCCGGCAATACTGTTCTCTTCCACCGTCAGCACCCGGCCGCAGCGGCGGGCCCACTGCAGGATCATCTCTTCATCGAGGGGCTTGATAAAGCGAGCGTTCATCACCGCCGCCTCCAGCCCCGCCCGGGACAGCTTCTCCGCCGCCTCCAGCGCGGCTCCGACACAGGTTCCCGCCGCTGCAATGAACAGATCCCCACCCTCCCGGAGCAGCTCCCCCCGACCCCAGGGCAGCAGGCGCGGCTCCGTCAGCGCGACCCCCTCGCCCTTGTCCCGGGGGTAGCGCAGGGCCGCCGGGCCGGAACGGCGCTGCAGCGCAGTGTACAGCAGATGCTGCAGCTCGTCTTCATGGCGCGGCGCCATCAGGGCCATCCCCGGGATGGAGCGCAGATAGGAGAGGTCGAGGAGACCCTGGTGGGTGGCGCCATCCTCGCCGACAATACCGGCCCGGTCCACGGCAAAGATAACCGGCAGTTTCTGCAGACAGACATCGTGGACGATCTGATCGTACGCTCTCTGCAGAAAGGTCGAATAGATCGCCACCACCGGCTGCATTCCCCCCGCCGCCAGAGCGGCGGCCATGCTGACGGCATGCTGCTCGGCGATACCGACATCGTAAAAGCGCTGCGGGTAGATCCGGGCGAACTCGCTCAACCCCGTCCCCCTGGTCATCGCCGCCGACAGGGCGACGATGCGGGGGTTGGCGGCGGCAAGCTTCACCATCACCTCGCCGAACACCCCGGTATAGGTCGGGCCGGCTTTATCGCTGCGCGGGAGCCCGTTCTGCGGATAAAAGGGGCCGATTCCGTGAAAACGCTCCGGCGCCGCCTCGGCGTAGCGGTAGCCCCTCCCTTTTTCCGTGAGCACATGAAGCAGCACCGGCCCTTTCACCCGCGCCGCCTGCAGCAAGGCCTTTTTCAGGACGGCGATATCGTGCCCGTCGACGGGACCGAGATAGGTCAGGCCGAGCTCTTCAAAGATCATCCCCGGCATGATCAGATATTTCAAGCTCTTGCGTAAGCGTTCAGCGGAGCGGATCATCTTCTCCCCGACCAGGGGGACCCGCTGGAACATCTGCTCGAACTCCTCCTTCAGCCGGAAATATTTCGGATCGGAGCGGAGCCGGCTGAGGTAGGCGGACATGGCCCCAACATTGGAGCCGATGGACATCTTGTTGTCGTTGAGCACCACCAGCATGCCGGTCTTCAGGTGGCCGGCATGGTTCAGCGCCTCGAAGGACATCCCTCCGGTGAGCGCCCCGTCGCCGATGACGGCGATCACCTGGTGAGAGCCCCCCTGATGATCGCGGGCCAGGGCCAGGCCGAGGGCGGCAGAAATTGAGGTGGAACTGTGCCCCGTGCCGAAGGGATCGTGAGCGCTCTCGTCAGGCTTGGGAAAGCCGCTGAGACCGCCGTGGCGGCGCAGGGTCGAAAAACGCTTCCAGCGGCCGGTGAGCAGCTTGTGCGGATAGCACTGGTGTCCCACATCCCAGATAATCCGATCGCGAGGGCTCTG
>JAAZIG010000079.1 GCA_012510325.1 Bacillota bacterium | reverse complement strand
GTAAAGAGTTTATTAGGAACAATTTATAGCTGTTTCTAATAAAAAAGCAGAAGAGGCACTGGTATGACCGTAAACTCCAGCAGTAATGCTGGCCTGGTCCCCAGTGCCTTTTCTGCTTGTCCAAGCGAATTGATCAGCTCTCTCAGTCCCATGCATCATTACCCGGGAGGTTCACCGAGATCCTTCGGGCTACGCCCTCAGGATGACAAAAATATCCATGAGCCGCAGGGACGGATCTCCTGGCTCATTTTATTTTTCATTCAGGGATTATTTGCGGTTTTCGGAACGGTTTTTCCGGAGCATGCTGAGGGGGACATAGTATTTACAGTAGCGTTTCCCCTCCCGATCCTGGAAGTCACCGCTTTTATGGGGAACCATGACCGTTGCCCGCCTGGTGATCCGACTGATCACTCCGCTATATTTCTCCCCATCGATCAGAAAGCTGACCTCGTCTCCGACCGAAATCCCGTATTTTTCCCTGCCGATCTCGGCGGTTACGGGGAGCTGGTGGCAGCTGTCGGTGTGGCCAAATATATTGAAGGCAAGGGTCTGAAAGCGGGGACGGCGGCAGCTGCTCTCCTTAAAGCAGTGCAGCTCGATTAAGTGGCAGAGCTCGTGCTCAAAGACCAGCTGCAGCGCCTCGAGGCTGTCGGAAGTTTTAATTCCGTTGACCACTTTGTCCCTCGGCAGACTCTCGTAGCTGAAAAGGAGAATAACGCTGATCCGCAGCTCATAGCGTTCTTCCTCCGGAGTAAGGGCTTTTAAATTTTTCGGATAGATTATCTTGCCGGCGCTTCTCGTCATTCGGGGCGAGAGTGAGAAGAGAAGCTTCCCCGCAAAGTGATCCCGAAAGTAGCTCTGGAAAAAGATTTGGTCGTAAAGCCCGAAGAGCAGGGCCAGGTCTGACTGGTAAATGTTGGTGATAGATCCGCCGGTGATATGGGCCGACTTTTCGAGCAACCCCCGGCGCACCGCTTCCCTTTTCAGGGGAACATCCGCCGGCGAATTTTGCAGTGTCTGAAGGTGTTCTGGGGAGATAATCGCTAAGACTCCTCTCTGACGCAATCGGGATGGTCAAATGCGGGGTTGTTCACCGCCCGGGAGACGGGATAGAGCTCCATCTGCTCCGCCGGAAAAGGCCGCAGTATTTGCCGTAGCTGCTCCGGCGGAGCGGCAGGATCGAGCCAGAGGGGGTAGAGCTCCTGGGGAACGATGAACGGCATCCGCTGGTGCACAGGCTCGATCAGGCTGTTCGCCGCGGTGGTGAGGATGGCACAGCTTCCGGGCAGCGCCCGGTCCCGAAGATTATTTTCGTAAAGCCCGCCAAAAGCGAAAGGCCGGCCGTCCCGCAGCTGCATATAGTAGGGCTGCTTGGTCTTCCCCTCTTTGCGCCACTCGTAGAAGCCGCTCGCCGGGAGCAGCACCCGGCGCCTGCGGAAAGCGCCGCCAAATTTGGAGAGGGCGGTCTCGGCGCGGACATTAATCAGCTTGAACTCTCTGTGCTTGCCTTGAGCCCAGGAGGGCACCAGGCCCCACCGGAGCCGGATCAGTTCATTATTGCCCTCGAGACGCCGGCAAACAGCCGGGATCAGCTCTGAAGGGGCAATATTGTAACGGGCTCCGAGCTCTTCCAGCAGCTCGAGCTGAAAGAGCAGCTCAAGGATCCGTCTCTCCACAACCAAGGCAAAGCGGCCGCACATAGCAGTTCCCTCCGGAGGTTTTTCTCCACCCTTTTGCTATTCTCTTTCAGGCGTTAAAATCCCTACCGAAATTCACAAAACTCCTCCATGGGGTGGATACCGGGAACCCCCCGGAGGGCTCGCGTAAGTGACCGTAAGGACCCGGATTACAGTAAAGCGAGTCCTGAGCACAGCGAAGGATCTGGTCTGGGCACCCCTTTTGCTATTCCCGGGGCAAAGCCCGAAGGAACTGCTCGGAGAAAATGGGCCAGGAGATCCGTCCCCGTGGCTCAAAGTGAGCCGGGAGATCCGTCCCCGTGGCTCATTTTTCGGGCGGCAAAAGTCCCGGGTGCTGCGGCTGAATCTACCGTCCGTTCAGATCGTGATCAGAGCGTCGACGACGACGGGACGGGCGCCGTCCAAGATGATCGGATTAAGGTCGATCTCCTTGATCTCGGGATGAAGCAGGAGCAGGTTGCCCACCTTTTGCAAGATCCCGGCCAGCGCCTCCCGATCCACTGCCGGCATCCCCCTAAATTCACCGAGGAGCTCTTTTGCCCTGATCGCCGCGAGCATCTCCAGGGCGGCGGGGCGGTCCAGGGGGGCCAACCGGAAAACGGTATCGCGCAGCACTTCGGTAAAGATCCCACCAAGGCCGAACATGACGCAGGGGCCGAAGCCGGGCTGCTGCAGCGCCCCGGCGACGAGCTCGCGATCCCCGCCAACCATTTGCGCCACCAGCACGGGGATCTCCTCCCCCGCCGCTTTGCGGATCGCTTCAAAGGCTTGCTCCACCGCTTCATCGTCTTTGAGCTGCAGCCGGATCAGTCCCTTCCCCGTTTTGTGGGCGATCTCCGCTGAGCATCCCTTCAGCACCACCGGGTAGCCGATACCACGGGCCAGCTCCACCGCTTCGCTCCCCGATCGAGCCAGCCCCTCGTCGCTGATGGGGATCCCGTAGGCGGCGAGCACCCTCTTGGAGGAATACTCATCCAGAATCGGCGCCCCCTGCTTCACCGCCGCTGCGACAAGGGCTGCCGCCTCCGCCTCGACAGGCGGCAGCAGTGCACTCTCCGCCGGAGCTCGCTGCTGGATCTGCCGGTACTCCCAGAGTACATTCATCGCCCGGGCGGTCTTCTCCGGGGAGTCGTAAACGGGGACGTTTTGTTCCCGGTAGGCTATGTTGTAGTCGTCGTGCTCGTTGAGAAACGAGGAGACGATAAAGGGCAGGCCGTACTTCTGCGGCAGGGTCACCGCCGGATGGAGATCTTCGCGGAAGGCATCCAGAAATTTTTCGCGGGGCATACCGAAAAGATCCTCGGCGTGGATATGGATTTCCTCCATGAAGCCGGTCCCCATGGCTCCGTGCAAAACGATGCCGTCAATTTCGCCGCTCTCCATGACCAGCTTGGGGATGGCGACAGCAATGGCCTCGGCATTGAGAAAGAAAGTCAGGTCGACGGGGTTGCCCCTGGCTCCCTGCTTCGGGATGAGCGGCCGGATCTTCTCCTGAAGCACCTCGGAGAAGACGGGCACCTCCAACCCCCCGGCGTTTAAGGTATCGGACATCGCCGTCCCCGGTCCGCCGGAATTGGTGATCACTCCGATCCTTTTTCCCTTCAGGGGAGGCTGTGTGGCCAGGGACCAGCCGAGGCCGTAAAGATCCTCCACCGAATAAACCCGGATGATCCCGGCCTGCTTGAAAAGACCGTCGTAGAGGTGATCCGGCCCGGCCATGGCGCCGGTATGGCTGGAGCCGGCCCGCGCCCCCGCAGCAGTGCCGCCGACATACTGGGCCACAATGGGCTTGTGCGGCGTGATCTGCCGGGCTACCTCCAGAAAGCCGGCCGGGTCCTGCAGCCCCTCGATATAGAGGGCGATGGCCCTGGTCTGTTCATCCTCACCCAGGTAGGCCAGCGCTTCGTTGATCTCGATATCGGCTTCATTGCCCAGGCTGATGGCCTTGCTGAAGCGGATCCCCCGCCTCCGCAGCAGCCCCAGAGTCTGGGTAATATAGGTCCCGCTTTGCGAAGCCATCCCCAGCAGTCCCGGCGGCCCGAGAAGGGGCATCACCGTGATATTGAGGGGGAGGGCGCTGTTCACCAGACCGATACAGTTGGGCCCGAGAAAACGGATCCCGTAGCGCCGGGTAATCTCCTTAAGCTGCTTTTCCAGAGCCAGCCCCGCCGCGCCGGTCTCCCGGAATCCGGCGGTGATCACCACCGCCCTCTTGGTGCCGATCTTGCCGAAGTCCTCCATCAGCCCGGTAACCAACTCCGTGGGAACGATGAAAACGGCCAGATCGGGGGCTTCGGGCAGATCTAGGACCGAGGGATAGGCTTTGTGTCCCAGCACTGTTTCGTCTTTCGGATGAACGGGATAAAATTTTCCCTTAAAACCATCCTTGAGGATACTGAGAGCCTGAATCGTGCCCATCTTGGTGAGGTTGTTTCCCGCACCGACAGTGGCGATGGAGCGGGGATTCATTATTACTTTCAGCGGATTTTCCTTCATCATGAGACCTCCCTATCTCTGCTATTTCTCAGCTCATCTGAGGATCAGCTAGCTTTTAACAAAATGTAGAATAAAAATTGACAATTATCTGCATATATTAGGATTCAAGGACATCATGAAAAATCCTGCCCCTCCCCCACAAAATAATCACATTTTCAAACCCAGCCCGGCGGAACCGCCAGCTCCCGCCCTCCGGCCGTGGCTCTAGCCCTTGTCCCGCGGCGGCGGTTTGAGCAGCCGGCGCGCCCGGTACACAACGGCGCCCCCATATTTTTCGCGCAGCAGATCCCGGGTGCGCTGCAGCTCCTTCTCTTTTTTTTCTGCGGGCAGGGCGTCAAATATGGAAAGCTGCTCCCCGGTGGCGAATCCGGCGACCCGCAGACCGATGAGGCGCCACGGGGGGGTTCCCTTGTGGGCGTCGAAGAGTCTCACCGCAGTCTCGTAGATCTCCAGATCGCTGTCGGTGGGCGCAGGCAGGGTCTGCTCGCGAGTGATGGTGCTAAAATCGGCATAGCGCAGCTTGATGCTCACCTTCCGCGCCCGCAATCCGCCGGAGCGGAGGCGGTAGCCCAAACTTTCCGCCTGGGAGATGAGGACGGCGCGCACAACCTCTTCAGCAGCCAGATCGGCGGCAAAGGTTCTCTCCTCGGAAAGGGATTTGGCTTCGGAAAGCAGTTCCAGAGGGCGGTTATCGATGCCGCGGGCGCTTTGCCACAGCGCCGGCGCGGTTCTCCCGAAATATTTTTTTAACAGCTCCAGGGGGGCGGCGGCAAGCTGTCCGATGGTGCTGATGCCAATGCGGTTCAGCTTCTGCACGGAGACCGGGCCGAGGCCGGGGAGCAGCTCCAGCGGACGCGGCCAGAGCACCGCGGCGACCTCTTCGGGCCAGAGCGCTCCGACCCGGTCCGGCTTGGCCAGCTCCGAGGCGATCTTGGCGAGCAGCTTGTTCACCGACACGCCGATGGTCACCGAGAGGGAAAGCTCTTCGCGCACGGCGCGGTGTATCCGGGAGGCGACAGCCAAGCCCTCGCCTGCGGGCAGCCCCAGATAGGCCTCATCGATGGAGACAACTTCGATCTCCGGGGTGAAACGCCCGTACAGGGCAAAGATCTCCTTGGAAACGCGGCGATACTTGGCCATATCGCCCGGCAGGAAGATCGCCTCCGGGCAGAGCTGCCGGGCTCTTTGCACCGGCATTGCCGAGCGGACACCAAACTTGCGAGCCTCGTACGAACAGGTTGAGACCACTCCGCGCGCGGAGAGGCTGCCCCCAACGACAACGGGTTTTCCCCGGTATTCCGGGCGGTCGCGCTGCTCCACCGCGGCGAAGAAGGCGTCGAGATCGCAGAGCAGGATCTCCGGAACGCCCTCCCTGCGCTTCTGTCTGTCTGTCATTACCGGAGCACCCCTCCCCCAGCAGCAATCCGCTATCTCTTTCCTTCCCGCAAAAGGGGTCCTTTCCCTGCCCTGCCGCCGCTGAAAAAGGTTATTTTTGTTTTTTGGAGAATAATCTTTCTTGTATGATAGCATTTTTCAAAGAGACCGGTATTAAAAATTCTAGGAGGCGATCTCATGATTCTTTTTCAACCGGTTCAGGTGGGCAGCCTGACCTTAAAAAACCGCATTGTAATGCCGGCGCTGCACCACAACTATACCCCTGGAGGGATGGTTAATGAAAAGCTGATCCGTTACTACGAAGCCAGAGCCCGCGGCGGTGCCGGACTGATTATAATCGGCGGCTGCAGTGTGGACCAGGCCGGCGGAGGGCCGCAGATGATCGGCCTGCACGACGACAAATTTATCCCCGGTCTGGAGCAGCTCACCGGGACGATCAAGGACGCCGGGGCGCAGATCGCGGCGCAGCTGTATCAGGCTGGACGCTATACCCACCGCGCTCTGACCGGGGTGGAGCCGCTGGCTCCTTCGGCGATCCCTTCACGCCTTTTCCGGGATACACCCCGGGAGATGACTGCCGAAGATATCGAAGGGGTCATCGAAGGCTTCGCCACGGCGGCGCTGCGCGCCAAAAAAGCAGGTTTCGATGCTGTCGAGGTCATCGCCAGCGCCGGCTATCTCATCTGCCAGTTTCTCTCCCCCGTGACCAACATAAGAGAGGATCACTACGGGGGCTCCTTTGATAATCGGAGCCGCTTCGGCGTGGAGGTGCTCCGGCGGGTCAGGGAAAAGGTCGGCAACGACTTTACCGTCCTGGTGCGGCTCTCAGGTCATGATTTCATACCCGAAGGCAATACCAACACCGAAGCGGCCCAATTCGCCGCGCTGCTGGAGGAAGCCGGAGCCGACGGGTTCAACGTCACCGGGGGCTGGCATGAATCGCGCATCCCCCAGATCACCGGCCATCTGCCCCGCGGCGGTTACGCATACCTGGCCCGGGGGATCAAAGAGGCCGTCGGCGTCCCGGTGATCGCCGGCAACCGGATCAACGATCCCGCTACCGCCGAGCAGATCCTCATCGCCGGCTTCGCCGATCTGATCAGCATGGGCCGCGCGCTCATCGCCGATCCCGATATGCCCCGGAAAACCCTCAGCGGAGAGGGACAGATACGCCGCTGCATCGCCTGCAACCAGGGTTGTCTCGACTCCGTCTTCACCATGGAGGAGGTTTTCTGCGCGGTTAACGCCCATGCCGGAAAGGAGAGCGAAGTGGAGCTCACTCCGGCGGCGAACCCGAAGAAGGTGCTCGTCGTCGGCGCCGGTCCGGCGGGGCTGGAAGCCTCTCTCACCGCGGCCCGCCGGGGGCACCGGGTGACTCTCTGGGAAAAGGGGCCCCGCGCCGGCGGACAGCTCCATTATGCCTCCCGCCCTCCCGGAAAAGGTGAATTCATCACTCTCCTCGATTATTACGGGCCCGCCCTCGCCGCCGCCGGCGTGGAGACAGTCTTCAATCACGAGGCGACAGCGGATAAAGTGATCGAATACGGCGCCGATGCCGTCATTATCGCCACCGGCGCCCGCCCCGCCCCGCCGCCCTTCCCCGTCGACGAAGCGGCCGCCGACAAAGTGGTCTCCGCCTTCGATATTCTGAGCGGCAAAGCGATCCCGGGGAAAGAAGTGGTCGTCGCCGGCGGCGGCTCGGTCGGCTGCGAGACGGCGCTGACTATCGCCTCGCTGGGGACCATCGATGCGGAGGCGCTAAGATTTCTCATGGAATATGAGGCGGAAACACCGGAGACTTTGCAGCGCCTGCTCACCCGCGGGACCCGCAAAGTGGTCATCGTCGAGGTGCTCGACAAGATCGGCCGCGATTTCGGGATCACCACCCGCTGGATCGTGCAAGGCGGTCTGCGGCGCCTCGGTGTCGAAGTGATCACCGGGGCAAAGATCCTTGAAGTGAAAGAAGACCATGTCGTCATCGAGAAAAAAGGCGCCTCCGAAGAGGGCGGACCGGAGAGAATGCAGCTGCCCGCCGACACTGTCGTCGTCGCCGTGGGGGCAAAATCCGTCGGCGGCACCCTCTACGAAGAGCTGCAGGACAAGGTGCCGCTGCTCCACCGGATCGGCGATGCCGCCAAACCGCGCAAGCTGACCGAAGCGATTCGGGAAGGCTTCACCGTGGGTCGGGAGCTGGAATAAATAAAGCCGCCCCCGAGGGAGCGGCGGAGCGGCGGATCAGGTCAGAAAAATGTTGATGAAGAAGACCCCTTCGTCCCATTTTCGCTCGGTCCTCAGCCCCAGCTTCTTGATCAGGTTGAGGACCGCCTGGTTGCCGGGCATAATATTTGCCTGCAGGGTATGCAACCCCTGCCTCTGGGCTACATAGACCAGGTAGGAGAGGAGCTCGAAGCCGATCCCTCTCCTCTGAAAATCGTCGCGCACAACGATGGAGGCCTCCGCCGAGAGGGCGGTCTCATCGATACGGTACTGGGCCACACCGGTGATCACCTCGTGGCCCAGATATTTTTTAATCGCCAGGATAATCATCTCCCGGGTATAGTCGATCACCACAAAATGCTTCTGGAGCTCCTCGTGGGGCATATGGCGCCTGATCGTGAGAAAGCGCTGGTACAGCGATCTGTCCGAGAGCGAATAGAAGAAATCCTTCAGGAAAGTCTCATCGCTGATCTTGACGGGCCTCAAAAAAAGGCTCAACCCGGACTTGGTGGTGCGGTGGACCTCGAGATGCTCGGGGTATTCCCCCTCTTTCCCGGGGAAAAAGGCCTGATCCTTGTAGATCAGCATCAGCCGCTTCGCCTCTTCGATGAGCCAGGGCCGGAATTTGGGATGGGCGATGGCGATGAGCGCCATGGCCCGCTCGCGAATATTTTTGCCGTGCAGGTAGGCCTGGCCGTACTCCGTCACCACGAATTCAATATCGCCCCGCGTCAGGGTCACCCCGGCCCCCTCCTGCAGCAGGGGCACGATGCGCGAGGTCGATTCATCGCGGGTGGTCGACTGCAGCGCGAGGATGGTTTTCCCCCCCGGGGCCATCGCCGC
>JAAZIG010000006.1 GCA_012510325.1 Bacillota bacterium | reverse complement strand
TGCCGTACTGGGGAATCAACGGAGTTGTTTGCGGTTACACTGCCGCATTTATCCTCATCTCACTGCTCGACTACATTTTGATTCAAAACTTTTTAAAAAAGATATGACCCTAAAGTTATCAGCATAAACCAAGCGAAATCGCCTGCCCATGGGGACAACCCCTCCCCAGAGGATCTCATCAAATGGACTGCGAGATCAGCCCCTGCAATGCAAAATGAGCCAGAAGATCCGTCCCCGTGGCTCATCTCCCCGAAGTGAATTCTAGCCACTGGAGTCATCCTGAAAGCGAAGCCTGAAGGAGCTGTACGCAAACGTTGTTACTTGAGCTAAAGAATGCTGCAAGAAACAGCGGAGTGCAATGCGAAAGGCAATCACAAGAGTACAGCAATATTTGAGATACTTCGCTGCGCTCAGTATGACATAAAGCAAGAGAAGAATGTCTATTAGCAAGTTCAGGATGGCATTAAATAGGGAGAGAATTTCCTAAAAATGAACCGCAAGAGCAATCCCTGCGGTCCAAAATGAGCCAGGAGATCCATCCTCGTGGCTCACTTGGTGGCTCATCTTCCAAGACGAAGCCCGGTGGGACAAGAAGGTACGTCCCCTTTGTCCCGCCGTCCCCTTTGTCCCGCTTGGGCCGGGAGATGCGTGCACCATAACTTATTTCGATAGCGGTGGATAGACCCAGCTTCCTTTGAACGGTACGCCCAGCCACTGATCAAAATAATCTTTCAGGGCATCTTCCGGATCGATATCCGCGAACAGATCCGGATAGAGCCATTTGGCGACGAATTGTGCACTCAGATAAGGAGTGCTGGCTAAGCTGGCGGTAACGTAAACCTGTTCCCCTTTACCGGCAGCGGTTGCTGCAACCCCTTTGTTGGCCAGAACCAAATTGACCAGCTCGGCGGCGCCGCCGTCTTCTTCCGCGGCATAGCCAAGGTCGTACGAGGTAATCAGAATAACGTCAGGGTTTTGTTCAACAATCCATTCCACATTGATCGTGGGATAATCCTGCTCCAGATCCCTGGCCAGATTGATCCCCCCGGCCATATTGATCTGCTGATCCGGACCGGTTCCTCCGGCTTGCTCGCCCTTGGAGGAAGTTTGCCATTCGTTTTTGGGCAGCTTGTTTCCATAGAGCTGGATTACCTTTTTCTTCTCTTCCGCTGCTAAATTCTTGACCTTGTCCGAGATCTTCTTTTCCTGCTCTGCTTTCCATTCCAAAAATTCGTCGGCCCTTTTTTCTTTCCCGAAGGCCTTGGCCAGCGCTTTCATGCACTGGTCATATTTATCTATTTGGTGCACATCAAGAGCAATTATTTTTATCCCAAGGGGCTCCAGCTTTTCGCGAAACTCATCTGAGCCCGTCAACCATTTCCCCTGTGAAATCACCGCATCCGGCTTCAGCTCCACGATTTTCTCGATATTCGGTGTGGAAGAAGTGCCGATGCTTTCAATGGAGTCAAAACCGAGGAAAGGGCTGTTTTGAATGCTTTCGGCAACGCCCACTATCGAGCTTTCAGGGATCTGCAGAATACGCAAAACCTCCGCCGCCGGTGGATTTAAAACCACCACCTTGCCCAGCTTCTCCGTTAAAACAATCTCCTGGCCGGTGGAATCAGTAATGGTAATTTCACTCGGAACACCATTTTTCCCCTCCGCCTGCTCAGCGGGACCGCAACCGGAAACCAACACACAGAATAAACACAGCGAAAGAGCGATCACAAACAACCGTTTAGAAAACCTCACCAGGTTTCACTCCTTATAATAAAATGGTTTCACTGAAAAACAGGGACCCTGCCCGCCTCCCCTACTCTGCCAGCGGGTAGGCCCACCGGCCTTTGAACGTTAACCCCAGCCACTTGTCAAAGTATTCCTGAAGAACCTTGTCCGGATCAACCCCGGCAAACTGCTCCGGATAAAACAGCTTGGCCAGATAGAGCGCCCCCAAATAGGTTTTATCGCCGCCGACAAGCTGGTTGTCGACAATATAGATGCGGCCCTTCTTGGCCGCGCTCGTCTTGCTAAACACCTTGTTTTCGAGCACCTTCTCCTTAAATTCATCAGCTTCCCGGGAATCGCTTATCGCAAGACCGACCATCTTTTTGGAATAATCCGCAAACACCACCGCATCCGGGTTTTGCTCAAGGATCCATTCAGCGCTGATCTCTGGGTACCCCTCCAGCTCTCCGGCCACATTAATCCCCCCTGAGCGCTCAATCGCCTGGTGAGTGGCGGTGCCGCTGCCGAAAGTGCCCCAGGTTTCCTGTTCATATTTACTGGTCGACATGGCGAAAACATTTAACCTTTGCTCCGACGGCACCTCTTTAACCTGATCCAGGATC
>JAAZIG010000078.1 GCA_012510325.1 Bacillota bacterium | reverse complement strand
TGACCGGGCCAACGGGTTCACCATTGTCCGGGAGAGGTACTTGTGGAGTGTGGTGCCGAGAAGCGTCATGTTCAGCTATATCCGCCCGCAGCACTATCGGGATGAGATGAAAAAACTCATCCGGGCGGGGCGGAGCAACAATCCCCTCGATTATGCGGCGGATAAAAACTTGAAACGCAGTCTCTCCCTCTTCAAATCACGGTTAGGCCATATTTACAAGTACCGCAAATACCTCGGCCGCAAGAAATCGCTGAGTCCGGTACCCGCCGCCTCCGGTTATCTCTGATCGCCGGGAGCAAGCTGACATCGGCCGCGAAATGGGGATGATGTAGATGCTCGGTGTAATCGGTGGAATGGGGCCCCAGGCGACCCAACTATTCCTGCAGGGGGTCATCAACAACACTGCTGCTGTCTGCGACCAGCAGCATATCCCCATGATCATTCTTAACCACACCACCATACCCGATCGCACCGGGGCGATGCTCACCGGAAAAACAGACCGGCTCTTTGGCATGCTCCTTGAAGATGCCAAAATGCTCGAGCAGAACGGCTGTACCGCCATTGCCATTCCTTGTAACACTTCGCATCACTTCATTGATCAAATGCAGCAACAGATCACCATACCGATCCTCCATATGATCCGGGAAACGATTGCGCAGGCCGTCAGGGATAAACCGGGCCTGGAGAAGCTGGGGATTTTAGCGACGGATGGTACGATTCATGCAGGCATGTACCAGCGCGAATGCAGGGCCAGGGGAATCCGCCCGTACACCCCTTCGCCGGAGAAACAGGCTCTGGTGATGGATATTATTTACCGGGAAATAAAACGGGGCAGGCCGGGCAGTCTGGAAAAATTTCTGGAGATCGAGCAGGAGCTGCAAGATGAGGGGTGCGCTGCAGCGGTCCTGGCGTGCACCGAGCTGTCCTGCTTCGCCAGCAACCATCCGCTCACGGATTACCATATCGATGCCCTTGATATTCTCGTCCAGAGAACAGTACAATTCTATGGAAAAGAGAAAGCGAAATAGAAGCGAAGTTCAAGCGCCGCCCGCCGGTGCGCTACAGCGGTTGCGGAAAAAAAGATGTCCCCGTTGGAAACGGGGACATCCGCTGTCGGCACGATCTAAAAGATGAGTTATTCGTTCTCCTTGTCCCCGTCCTTGGCGGCAATAACCTGCTCCGCCACCTGAGCCGGCACCTCTTCATAGTGCGAAAACTCCATGGTGAAGAAACCGCGGCCTTGAGTCATGGAGCGCAGGTCGATGGAGTATCTGAACATCTCCGACATGGGCACCTGAGCGCGAATGATCTGCAGCTCCCCCGCCGAGTCGACGCCCTGGATCCGGCCGCGCCTCCCGTTCATATCGCCCATGATATCACCCATGAACGCATCGGGAACAGTGATCTCCACGTTCATCACCGGCTCAAGCAAAACCGGCTGAGACTGCTCCATCCCCTTGCGGAAAGCCATCGCCGCGGCGATCTTGAAGGCCATCTCCGAGGAGTCCACGGTGTGGTAGGAACCGTCGACCAGCCGCACCCCGATATCGACTACGGGATAGCCGGCCAGGACGCCCTCCTCCATCGCCTCGCGGATCCCTTTTTCAACGGCAGGAACATACTGTTTCGGAACCACACCGCCAAATATTTTATCTTGAAACAGAAAACCCTCTCCCGGCTGGGGCTCCAGTTCCAGGAAAACATGGCCGTATTGACCTCTCCCGCCAGTCTGTTTCTTGTGCTTCCCTTCCACCTTGGCCCCTCCCTTGATCGTCTCTTTATAGGGGACCTTCGGCGTGGAGAGGGTCACCTCCACGCCAAACTTTTGAGCCAGACGGCTGACGATAATCTCAAGGTGCAGCTCTCCCAGACCGGAAATAACGGTTTCCCGCGTTTCGGCACGCCTTTCCAGTCTAAATGTGGGATCCTCCTCCAGAAAGCGGGACAGGCCGCTGCTGACCTTCTCTTCGTCTCCTTTCGTCTTCGGCTCCACGGCAAAGGAGATCACCGGATCGGGAAAGTCGATGGGCGGGAACTGAAACGGGCTCGTGCGATCGCAGAGCGTATCGCCGGTGGCGGTCTGCTGAAGCTTGGCCACGGCGGCGATATCACCG
>JAAZIG010000077.1 GCA_012510325.1 Bacillota bacterium | reverse complement strand
CGGCCACACCTCCAAACGGTATTTTAAGGAATTAAAATTGGGATTTCCTGAAAATATTATAGCAATATTCTGCCATGGGTGTCAACTGCACGGAAATCCCCTTAATTTCCTGAAAAACAGGCAGGCAATACCGTTTGCGAGAGGCAACCGGTGGGAAAACGCACTTAACTGAGCAGAGCGGAGGCGATCTTTCCCGCCGCCTGCAAAGTCGGTGATTCGGTGGGCAGCTTTAAAAATGATTCCCCGGAAAAATCAAATTCGCGAATGGTTTCATCTTCTGGAAGCCACCCCAATATGGGAAGCGCCGTATTGCGGCGGATATATTCTGCTTCCGCCGCCGAGCGCAGGCGGTTCAGCAGCAGACCGGTCTTGTGCCCGCGGATCGTTGTGGCGGCAACCTGTTCAATGGTTTCCGCAACGGTAATCCCCTTGGCCGACTGATCCGAGACCAAAAGAAGCAGATCGATCTCCTCGATCACCCGCCGGTTGACCTGCTCCACCCCTGCTTCGGCATCGATAACTGTAAAATCAAATTGCCCGGCGAGGATCTGGATGGACTCGCGCAAAAATGAGTTCACCTGGCAGTAGCACCCTTCCTCCTCCGGCCTCCCCACCGCCAAAAAAGCAAGATTGCTGTGCTCTGAAAGAGATTCAAGGAGCTGAAAATCGATGGAGGCGGCCACATTTAGCTTGTCGGAGGAGTGTGTTTTTACCGCATCGATAACCGCCTTTCGCAGATCGTTCACTGTTCTTTTAACGGGCATCGACAGGGCCATGGAAAGACCGCCGCCCGGATCGGCATCAACAGCCAACCCGCGGATCCCCTTTTGCTCCAGAACCAGCCTGGAGAGAAGGGCGGATATCGTGGTCTTGCCTACCCCTCCCTTACCGCATATACAGACAACACCTTTCACTGTAACTGGCGCTCCTTTCGCAACCGTTCCCGGATATCCCTGAGCGTGGTCACCTCGGCGCAGACCTCGTTATACTCGCAATCCTCACAATCAAAGTTCATCTCCTCGTACATCTTGATCAGCGCTTCGACAATCCCCTGCACCTTCAAGGCGGTGTCCCTGAGCTCATCCTGCTCTTCGGTGACTCCGGTAATAAAAAGAATCTCCGCAGCGGCAACCCCCTCCAGGCTGTACAAATTCTTCATCAGGGTATTGCCGTAGCGGATCAAGCTGAACCCCTGCGCGATAGCCTCTTTGCTGATCCGGCACCATATTTTTCGCCGGTCCGGCCAGATCCGTGTCGAGATGCCCTCCGGCCTGGTGTCAAAGATCCGGTCCCTCAGCTCCTGATAGGTCTCATATTCATCTTCAAACTGTCCCTGGATGAGAACAATCTGAATGAAGGGTGTCCTTCCCGCACCGATTTCGCCCACATCCGGACCCACCAGGGAGATGCGGCCGGGCTGAAGTGCCCCGCCGCGCTCCCCGGTCCAGAGGATTAAAAATAAGGATCCCGAAGAACTGCCCAGTTCGACAAGGGTGTCCTCTTGCAAAACCAGAGACTTTTTTTCCGGCCAGGCGGCAAACCGATTATAGTCGAACTCCCGGATTTTCCCGTCTGCCCGGAGGCGATCGCGGTATGAGAAGATCTTCTGCAGCGGTTCCCTGAACAGCCCCATCCCTACTCCTCCTGACCGATAAGGGCAGCGCCGTAGGCCACCGTCAGGCGGGGATCTATGGGCAGGGGCTTGTAGCCCCCCTGAATGCGCTCTTTTAAAATATCGACGACACTAGAGAAACAGGCTACCCCGCCGGCCACGGTAAAGTTCTCCACCGGGCCGACGCGCAGCGCCTGAGACACGATGATCCGGGCCATGGCATCGCAAACACCGGCGATAATGTCGGGAACAGGCTCACCGCGATTGACATACGAGATGACCTCGCTTTCAGCGAAGACGGCACACTGTGTGCTTACGGCAACCTTGTTGTGCGATTCCCCGGCCACTTTGTCGATATCATCGATCGGCACACCGAGGGCGGTGCCGATCACCTCGATGAAACGCCCGGAACCCGAGGCACATTTATCGTTGCGCAGATAGTTCAAAATATCTCCCGCAGGGTCGCTGAGAATCGTGGAGATGCTCTGCCCGCCGATTTCGATAGAGAGCTCGGTATCGGGGAGCAGGTGGCGGGTGGCCACAGCGACACAGGCGATATCGTCTTCGCTGAAGTCAGCCCTCTCCACCAGATCTTCACCCTGTCCGGAGCTGACGTAGGCCGTCACCTCCTCCGGCGAGACCCCTGCCGCAGCGAGCACTTCGTCGATCATTCCGTCGATCTTTTGCGAAATGTCACCGACAGTTTCGCGGATGAGCGAAGCGGCGATTTCATCGTCCTTTAACACAACTGCCTTGGTAAAGATACTGCCGACATCCACACCTACAGTGATCATCACTTTGCTCCTCCTCCCAGCGCCCGAGCATACAGAGCGGCACCCAGCGCGCCGATGATCTGAGAGTCCAGATTATAGGTCAGCGTGCGCATATTCAACGCTCTTTCCAGTTCTTTTCGCACCGCCGGGTTTTTGGCCACTCCACCGCTGATGGTGATCTCTTTTTCAACGCCCACCCGGCGCACGAGAGCCATCACCCGGCCGGCCATAGTCCGGTTGATCCCGGCGGCGACATCGGCCATCTCGGCACCCCTTTGCAGATAATGGTGCACCTCGGTTTCGCAGAAGATGCTGCAGCGGTTGCTCATTTCGATGACCTCTTTTGCTCCGAAGGAGACAGGTCCCAGCTCCTCCATGGAGATGCCCAGGGTCCTGCTCATCACTTCAAGGAAGCGTCCTGTTCCGGCGGCACATTTATCGTTCATCACAAAGTTGACCAGCTCGCCCTCCCGGTCGACGCGGATCACCTTGGCATCCTGTCCGCCGATATCGATAATCGTGCGCACCTGGGGCAGAACCCAGTGAGCCCCTTTGCCGTGGCAGGATATTTCGCTCATATTCTCCTGGGAGAGCCCCTCTTTCTGGATCTCCTCCCGGCCGTAACCGGTACTGACGCAGAAAGTGAGATCACCCAGGCTCTTGTTCTTTTTCTGCAGGGCCCCGGTCATGGCCGTAGTGGCCGAATCCACCGGATTCGGCTTAACCCTGATACTCTCGTAACTAAAGATACCCTCGCTGTTGAGAATAACTGCCTGGCAAGACAGCGAGCCTACATCGATCCCTCCATAAAGCATCGCTCAATCCACCTCCGTCTGTTCTCTCTTTTTCTCCTTTCCCTGTTT
>JAAZIG010000076.1 GCA_012510325.1 Bacillota bacterium | reverse complement strand
CAGAGCCGCAGCGGCGCCGGAAAAGTATCGAAGTCGATTTTCACTGATCGAACCCACGCCTTGCCAAAACTAAAGCAGGCTCCGGCAGTAGCGGCCGAGCCTGCTCTTTTCTTCACCTATTTCCTGCCGCCCCACCCCGGTACAAACACAGTTCAGGGAGCGTCCGGATCCTCGCCCTCAGCGGGCCCCCCGCTATCTTCCTCGCCTTCCCCGGGCTCCTCGCCGCCCTCCCCGTGGCCGGGCTCACCACCACCCGGATCATCCTCCGGGGGCAACCCCTCTCCGTCGTCCGGATCATCCCCTTCGTCAGGGGGGTCCTCCCCGGCAGAGGGACCCTCGCCGTCTTCAAGCTCATCCGGCTGCGGCAGCGGTGCGGAAGGCAGAGGAGCTGAAGGGGAGGGTTCCGGGGAAGACGGTCTTTTAAGCGGCGCCGGCAGAACAGGCTGCGGCCTTTCCGCAACCTCCATCCCAAAAGCCTCTCTGATCAACTGCACTCTCTTTTTCTCGTCGATGACTACATACGAAATATTCAAACCACCGCTGGCGGCAAGTTGAGAATTGCCTGTAAACACATGGGAGGTTATTTGATCAGGCTTCACCTTCATCCCGATAAGCGCCAGCTGGGCGATCTGTGCAGCGCTCAAGTTTGTCTCAATATTGTTCTGCAGGGAGCGGAACAGAGCGGGAATATCGCGAAGTTTGCCCTTCTCCTTAATCTGTTGAAACGCTTCAATCAATATTTGCTGTTGTCGGGAGGCCCGTCCAAAATCGCCTCCCACGCTGCGGTCGCGGACAAAAACCAGAAATGCTCTGCCATTTAAGAGTTGACGCCCCTTGTATAACAGCAAATCGCCTCTAATAGTGTGTTCCACATCAAAATAGACCCCGCCAACGCGGTCAACCACTTCGGCCACCCCGTCCATATCTACGGCAACGTAATATTGGATCGGTATACCACCCAGAAAATCCTCAACAGTGCGAATCACCGTATCGATACCGTTCTGATGCTTGTCCTCTCCCTTTCCGGCATTATAGCCGTGGACAAAGGAATGGTTGATCTTGTCGTAGCGATCGAGTCCGGCAATCTTGACATAACTGTCCCGGGGGATGCTGACCAGGGAGACTTCATTGGTTTTCAAGTCAAGCGAAGCGATCATGATGGTGTCAGTACGGAAAACAGAGCTCGTTGCCCCTCTATGTTTGTCACCGTCAAAACCGAGCAGCACAACGTTTAATCGTCCTCCGGTGAACTGCTCCGCCGCGGCAGCGCCTTTTTTATCACCAAATTTAAAAAGGTAACCCGGTGAGATAAAATAGAGCCCGGTACCTACGGCGATTATTGCCGTCATCATTATAGCGGCTATTATCAAAATTCTTTTTCGCTTATTTCTGCGCATTGTGTCAACTTCTCTCATTCTTTTTGCCTTGGCTCCCTCAAAAAGTAATTATATACCGCCCCGGCGAAAAGTCAATCGACAATTGGCGGTAAATAGCGGTAAATGGCGGCAGAGTAGAACCGCTAAGCCCTGTTTCAATCAAACCAACAGCAGACCGTACATCTTCCGAATCAGTGATAAGCCCGGCTGTCCTCTCCCGGGAGTTCCCGTTCTTCTGCCGAACTGTTCGGAAAACCGGGCAGCAGTGAGCAGAGCAGCTCGAAGACCTCCTCCGAAGAAGGGTTCCATCCCGGCACAGCGATCGTCTTCACCAGGCGCTGCAAGCCCATCTCGCCGCTGGAATCACGGTTGGGACCGGCTACAAAAATACTCTCATGAAGTGTCGTCTCCATCTCCTCTTCGTCGGTTAAAAGCTCTTCAAAAAGTTTCTCTCCGGGGCGGATCCCGGTAAAAACAATGGGGATCTCCTGTTCCGGCTGGTAGCCGGCCAGGCGGATCATCCGCCGGGCCAGCGAGAGTATCTTCATCGGTTCCCCCATATCGAGGATAAAGATCTCCCCGCCCCGGGCCAGAGCACCGGCCTGGATCACCAGCTGCACCGCTTCCGGAATAGTCATGAAGTAGCGAACCATCTCCGGATGGGTCACCGTAACCGGACCCCCCGCAGCGATCTGTCGCTTGAACAGCGGGACCACGCTCCCCCGGCTGTCGAGCACATTGCCAAACCTGACCGCCGCAAAGCAGGTCTCGCTGCTCCGGGCCAGCTGCTGCACCACCATCTCGGCAATGCGTTTGCTCGCCCCCATGACGCTGGTCGGGTGAACCGCCTTGTCCGTCGAGATCAAGATAAAGGCCTCCGCGGCACAGTCGTGAGCGGCCCGGGCGGCATTAAAGGTGCCCAAAATATTATTCTTGACCGCCTCCGCGGGATATTGCTCCATCAAGGGAACATGCTTGTGCGCAGCCGCATGAAAAACAACCCGGGGACGGTACCGGTTAAAGATCTCATTTAGCGGAGCCGCCTCCCTGACATCTGCGATTATCGGGACTATCTCCAGTCCGGGATGGGCCATGCTCAGCTCCTGATAGATATCGTAGATGCTGTTCTCACCCCGGCCCAGCAGAAGCAGCTGCCTCGGCCCGAATCCGGCCACCTGCCGGCAGAGCTCTGCACCGATGGAACCCCCCGCTCCGGTAATCAACACCGGCTTTTCTGCCAGGTAGCCGGCAATAGCTTCCAGATCAACCTCCACCGGCTCGCGCCCCAAGATATCTTCCACCCGGACCTTGCGGATCTGGTTCACGGTCACCCGCCCGTTGATCAGCTCATAGATCCCGGGCAGTATCTTCAGCGAAGCGGGGGTCGTCTGACAGATATCGACGATCTCACCGATAGCGGACCGGGAAGCGGAGGGGATGGCGATAATGATTTCATCCACGGCATAGCGGCGCACCAATTGGGGGATATCCTCACGCCGCCCCAGCACCGGCAAGCCGAACATCCCCATCCTCTGCTTGTCCGGATTGTCATCGACAAAACCCACCGGCACCAGGTTATCCTGAAAATAGCGCTGTTTCAGCTCGCGCACCAGAGTCGCTCCGGCATCGCCCGCCCCCACGATGAGAATATGCTTGATTTCACCCGGCTTCCGGCTGCGAAAAATATAACCCCGGAT
>JAAZIG010000075.1 GCA_012510325.1 Bacillota bacterium | reverse complement strand
GGACCGGGAAACTTTTGATCGCAGCCTGGGCGAGCAGAGGCAGCGGGCCCGGAAGGCTCGCGCCGATGCCGGGACGGAGCAAAACGGCGAACGCTATGCCCCGGCGGGGGCTCTGCAGACCGTTTTTAGCGGTTATGACCGCCTGGAGGAGCAGTCGACGATCGCGCTGCTCTTGGTCGACGGGGAAGTCAGCGAAAGAGCCGCAGAGGGCGATTCCGTAGAGATATTTCTTGATCGCACCCCCTTCTACGCCGAACAGGGGGGGCAGATCGGCGACAGCGGGACGATCACCGCCGCCGCAGCGGAAGGGCGTGCCCTGATTACCCGCACATTTTTCACCCCCGCAGGACAGATCGTCCATCAGGGAACCGTCGAGAGCGGCGCCCTGGAGCAGAGCGCCGCGGTCATTGCCCGGGTGGAGGGAATCCGTCGCCGCGGCGTCTGCCGCAGCCACACGGCGACCCACCTGCTGCATCAGGGCCTGAAAGAGCTTCTGGGCAGCCATGTCAGCCAGGCCGGTTCACTGGTCAGTCCGGACCGGCTCCGCTTTGACTTTACCCATTTTCAAGCGCTTTCTCCCGAGGAGAAAAGCCGTCTGGAAGAGATCGTCAATCGGAAGATCCTGGAGAACCTGCCGGTAACCGCGGAGAAGATGACCCTCTCCCAGGCGCAGAGCGCCGGGGCGACGGCTCTGTTCAATGAAAAGTACGAAGAGGACGCCGTCAGGGTGATCAGCGTCGGTTCGTACAGCAAAGAGCTCTGCGGGGGCACCCATGTGACGGCGACGGGGGAGATCGGCTTGCTGGAGGTGCTCTCGGAAGAGGGGATCGGCTCGGGGATGCGCCGTATCGAGGCGCTGACAGGGCTACAGGCGCACCGCCGCGCCGCGGCGGACAGGGCCCAGCTGCAGGAGCTGGCCCTTCTCTTGAAAGCAGCACCGGAGCAGGTGAAGGACAAAGTGGAGGAGCTCCTGGCGGAAAACCGGGATCTTGAACGCGCCGGCCGGGAGCTAAAGGATCGTCTCCGCGGCTATACGGTCGCCAGGCTGCTCTCCCGGGCGACGACCGTTGAAGGGATCAACGTGCTCACCTGTTCGGTGGACGCCTCAGATTTTGACGAGCTCCGCCGGATGGGCGATGAGATCAAAAACAGCCTGCCCTCGGCGGCGGTAGTGCTGGGAGCGGTCCATGAAGGGAAAGTTTTGCTGGTAGCGTCGGTCAGCCCGGACCTCATCGAAAAGGGTCTGCGGGCGGATCGGCTGATCCGTGATGTGGCCGGACAGGTTGGCGGAGGGGGGGGCGGCCGGGCCGGGATGGCCCAGGCCGGCGGCAAAGAGCCGCAGGCCCTGCCGGGAGCGCTGCAATCGGTTGAAGAGCTGGTTCGCCTTCAGCTGACAGCAGCCCGCGGGGACTAAAATATCTGTAAATTAAGTAGGGGGAGTGGAGATGGATCAACAGCAGGATAAGACAGTTATGTTCCGGGTTGACGCCGAAGAGAGTGAGAATAAGGCGCAAAAGATCCTGCTGGCAGTTTACGGCGCCTTGAAGGAGAAAGGGTATAATCCGCTAAATCAATTGGTAGGCTATCTTCTATCGGGCGACCCGGCTTATATTACCAACCACATGAATGCGCGCAGCCTGATCCGGCAGGCTGAGCGCGACGAACTGCTCGAAGAGCTGGTCCGGAGCTATCTGGAGCGGGCTGACGAGAAGAAATAATTGCTGCCGGAACATAAGGTGCGCATTTTAGGTTTGGATATCGGGGAAAAACGGATCGGGGTGGCCCTCTCCGACCCTCTGGGCATCACTGCGCAGGGGCTGACGGTGATCGAGTACAGCAGCAGGGCGCAGGCTCTTGAGCGGCTGGGCGCGATCTGCCGGGAGCACGACGTCGCCCTGATCGTCGCCGGGTTGCCGCTGCATCTGAACGGCAGCCGGGGGGAGGCCGTTGCCGGGGTGGAAAAATTCGCCGGTGCCCTCGAGGCACACACCGGGCTCCCCGTCGAGTTTGTCGATGAACGTTTAACCACCAAGGCAGT
>JAAZIG010000074.1 GCA_012510325.1 Bacillota bacterium | reverse complement strand
GCTGCAGGTCAATGATCTTAAAGTTGAATTCAGGACATACGCCGGTGTGGTCAGGGCGGTCCGCGGCATCGATTTTGCCGTCGCCCCGGGCGAGGTTGTCGCCATCGTCGGGGAATCGGGCTGCGGCAAAAGCGTTACCGCTCAATCGATCATGCAGCTGATCCCCTCCCCCCCGGGCGAGATCACCAGCGGTTCGATCATCTTCAACGGGGAGGATATCCTGAAAAAAAATGAGAAACAGATGCAGAAGATCAGGGGCAATTCCATCGGGATGATCTTCCAGGATCCGATGACCTACCTCAATCCCGTTTTAACCATCGCCACCCAGGTTACGGAAAACCTGCGGCTGCACAAGGGGATGAACCGAAAAGAGGCGACAGCGCGGGCGGTGGAGCTGTTCCATCTGGTGGGCATCCCCGAACCGGAGATTCGCCTGAGCCAATACCCGCACCATTTCAGCGGGGGGATGCGCCAGCGGGTGATGATCGCCATGGCTCTGGCCTGCGAGCCGCAGCTGATCATCGCCGACGAGCCGACCACCGCCCTGGATGTCACCGTTCAGGCACAGATCCTGGAGCTGCTCAAAGGGCTGAAGGATAGCTTCCAGACGGCGATCATCCTGATCACCCACGACTTGGGTGTTGTCGCCGGACAGGCCGACCGGATTTTGGTGATGTATGCCGGGCAGATCGTGGAAAGCGGAACCTACGATGAAGTGCTGAAGACCCCGCTGCATCCGTACACCTGGGGCCTGCTCAAATCGGTGCCCCGCCTCGATGCGGTCAAAGGGCAGAAGCTGACTCCCATCTGGGGGCAGCCCCCGGATCTGCTGCAGCGCTTCTCCAGCTGCCCCTTCGCCCCGCGGTGCGACTTTGCCATGGAGATCTGCGCCCGGGAAATACCGCCCCTGTTTAACGGCGGCCGGGCCAGGTGCTGGCTGAACCACCCCCAGGCCCCGGAAGTTAAATTCAAGAAGGGGGTTTCCTGATGATGAACCCGGAGCAGACCACACCGATTCTGGAGGTAACGGGATTAAAGAAGCATTTTCTGCAGGAGGGCAACCTCTTCGGCGGCAAGTGGCTCAAGGCGGTCGACGGGGTGACCTTCTCCATTCAGCCCGGGGAAACGCTCGGGCTAGTCGGCGAGAGCGGCTGCGGCAAAACCACGGTGGGGCGCACGGTGATCGGTCTCTACGAGCCCACCGCCGGTTCGGTGATCTACAAGGGGACCGATCTGGCCCGGGCCACCGGTTCCCGGCGCCTGAAAAACAGAAGGCAGATGCAGATGATCTTTCAGGATCCGTACGCCTCGCTAAATCCGCGGATGACCATCGGTGACATCATCGGCGAACCGATCGAGATTCACCAGCCTGAAATGAAGAACAAACGGAAGCGGGAAAGAGTTAACGAACTGCTGCAGATGGTCGGGCTCACCCCGGAGCACGCCAACCGCTACCCCCACGAGTTCAGCGGCGGGCAAAGGCAGCGCATCGGCATCGCCCGGGCGCTGGCGGTGGAGCCCGCACTCATCGTCTGCGACGAGCCGGTCTCCGCCGTGGATGTCTCCATCCAGGCCCAGATCATCAATATGCTCGAAGAGCTGCAGGCAGAGCTGAACCTGACCTACCTGATGATCGCCCACGACCTTTCGATGGTCAAGCATATCTCCGACCGCGTTGCCGTCATGTACCTGGGCAAAATCGTGGAGCTCGTCGAAAGCGAAGAGCTTTACGGCAACCCCCTTCATCCGTACACCAAAGCCCTGCTCTCGGCAGTGCCCATCGCCGATCCCGATGTCGAGCGTCGGCGCCGGCGCATTCTTCTGGAAGGCGATCTGCCCAGCCCGGTGAATCCG
>JAAZIG010000073.1 GCA_012510325.1 Bacillota bacterium | reverse complement strand
CAGGTGGTGCTCACGGCGGACGGCCAGGTGGGCTTTGCCCTGGAGGACGGCGATGAGATTATCGTTGAAAAAGCGGAGGAAAAAGTGAAGCTAGTCTACTTCGGGGACAACTCTTTCTACCGGCTCCTGCACCAGAAATTGAAGGATTGAGGGCGGGAGCCGGCAGCGTGAAGACAGAAGGGGGTCTACGCAGTTGCTGGAGGAGCTGCGCGTATCCAATTTTGCCCTCATCGAAGATCTCAGCCTGCCGCTGAGGGCGGGCCTCAATGTTCTCAGCGGGGAGACGGGGGCGGGAAAATCGATCATCATCGGGGCCATCGGGCTGCTTCTGGGGGAGCGGGCGCTGACGGAGCAGATCCGCCACGGGGAGGAGAGCGCTTTTGTCGAGGGCATTTTTGCACCTCCCGGTCCCGCCGCCGCGGGGATCGAAGCGCTTCTCGACGGGGCCGGCATTGAAGGAAGCGGCACCCTCATCGTCGCCCGGGAGATGTCCCGCAGCGGCCGCAGCGTCGGCCGGGTGAACGGAAGAACCGTGCCCGTCTTCTTTCTGCGGGAGCTGGGGGAGCTGCTCGTGGATCTGCACGGGCAGCACGAGCACCAGTCGCTCCTGCGCCCCCGCTACCAGCTCGAGCTGCTCGATTATTACGGCGGGGAGAAGACCGCCGCGGCAGTACAGCTGGTGGAGCGCCTTTACCGGAAGCGGCAGGAGCTCACCGAGCGCCTCGAGGGGCTGGGCCGCGACAGCGCTGAACGGGAGAGGCGCATGGAGATCCTTTCCTTCCAGATCGAGAAGATCCGCGAGGCCCGGCTGGAGCCTGCGGAAGAGGAAAGGCTGTTACAGGAAGAGCAGATCCTGGCCCATGCCGAGAGGCTCGGCGAGCTGCTGGCGGAAAGCTATGCCCGGCTCTACCGCGGTGATGAGCGCCGGGACGCTCCCGCGGTGATCGACCTTCTCGCCCTGTTGCAGGGAAGCCTGGAGGAGGCCGCCGGGATCGATCCGGAGCTGACCCCGCTGGTGGGGCTGCTCGAGAGCGCCGCCGCCCAGGTCGAAGAGGTCTCCCACACCCTGCGCGATTATCAGGCTTCCTTTGCCTACGATCCCGCCAGGCTGGACGCCGTCCAACAGCGGCTGGAGCAGCTGCGTTCCCTGAAAAGAAAGTACGGGGAGACTGTGGCCGGGGTGCTCGCTTTCGGGCAGCAGGCACAGGAGGAGCTGGACAGGCTTAAACAAAGCGAGAGCCTGGCCGTAGAGCTGGAGAAGGAGATCGCCGGGATCGGCGAGCAGCTTGCGGAGAGCTCCCGCCGTCTCACCGGGCTCCGCCGCGAGGCCGCCGCCGCTCTGGAACCGCTCCTGGAAAAAAGGTTCGGCGAGCTCGCCCTGCCCCGGGCCCGTTTCCGGGCCGCTCTCACCGGGGAGGAAGAGTGCACCCCCCGGGGGAGGGACCGGGTTGAATTTTTGTTTTCCGCCAACCCCGGCGAAGCGGTCAGGCCGCTGGCGAAGATCATCTCCGGCGGGGAGATGTCACGGGTGATGCTGGCGCTCAAGACGATCTTTGCCGGGCAGGAGCGCATTCCCACCCTCATCTTTGACGAGATCGACGCCGGTATCGGCGGCGCCCCCATTCAGGCCGTTGCCGAAAAGCTGGCCCTTCTCGCCGCGCACCACCAGATTATCTGCGTCACGCACAGCCCCCAGATTGCCGCCATGGCCGACCACCACATCCGCCTGTTCAAGGAGCTCGCCGGAGAGCGCACCCAGACCAGGGCGGAGCAGCTGGGGGATGGGGAAAGGCGCCTGGAGATTGCGCGCATGCTTGACGGGGCTGAAATCGACCGGGCCGGGCTGGAGCATGTGGACAGCCTCATGGGGCGGGCGGAAAGGTTTAAAAAAGAGGCGCGCCCGGGGAACTAGAACTAGAGGCTGTTTCCCCCGGCGATCGCCGCCCGTGCTACCGCATTACCGCTCACTTCGCGCCAAAACGCAAACCCGGGTGCAGGTCTTGCCGCACCCGGGTGCCGGACAAATGGCGCCCCCTTAAACTCCTGACAGCACCTTGTGGTGCAGCCGCAGGTGATCGGCGATCATGGCGATGAACTCGGAATTGGTCGGCTTGCCCTTCTCTGTACAGATGGTGTGGCCGAAGAACTTTTCAATGATCTCGGCATTGTTGCGGGCCCAGGCCACCTCGATGGCATGGCGGATCGCCCGCTCCACCCGGCTGGAGGTAGTCCCAAACCGGTCGGCAATTTCAGGGTAGAGGATCTTGGTGATGGAGCCCAGGAGATCGACATCTTTGACCACCATCAAAATGGCGTCCCGCAGGTAAAGATAGCCCTTGATATGGGCGGGAATACCGATCTGATGGAGCATCCCGGTAACCTCCTCCTCGAGAGGTGCGTGACGCTGTTTTCCCCCGGCGATGCTCTCAAGGGGAATTGTTGAACCGCCGACACTGCTGTCGAGACCTTTGAGCTGGCGGATCCGGTGGGGGAGCACCTCCATGTCGAACGGTTTCAGGATATAGTAAGATGCGCCCAGCTCCACCGCTCTCCTGGTGACATTCTCATGGCCGAAAGCGGTGAGCATGATCACGTGCGGTTTCTTTTCCAGCTCCATTTTGGTCAGCTCCTCCAGCACGCCGATACCGTCCAAGTGAGGCATGATGATGTCGAGAATCAGCACATCGACCTCGTTTGCCTCAAACAGCTCCAGCACCTCTTTGCCGTTGTAGGCATTGCCGACTACTTCAAAATCTGACTGTGTTGACAGGTACGTCGATAACAGGTGATTAAACTCACGATTGTCATCCGCAACAACGATTTTCAAAATTCAATACCCCCTAAATATTCTGGATATAAAAAAATTCGACATCTGACTTTAAATT
>JAAZIG010000072.1 GCA_012510325.1 Bacillota bacterium | reverse complement strand
TACACCGTTTTCTTTAAAGTTGTCCTATACTTTTTCTAGCCGGGCGGGGGGGAGTACAAAGCGAAATGTTCCCGTGATGCGGCAGCAACGTTTTAGATGCTTCGCTGCGCTCAGCATGACAGCGGTGGCGGATCTTGCTTTCAGGAGTGAGTCAAAGTCACCGTCCCCTGACTCATAGCGGAAAAGTGGGCCAGGAGATCCGTCCCCCTGGCTCAGGTAATTATTGTCATCCTGAGGACGTAGTCCGAAGGATCTGCGGTACAGCGCTTTTTTTAAAGTTGCACCTATGCTTTTTCTATCCGGGCGGGTGGAGTACAAAGCGAAATGGGTCCGTGATGCGGCAGCAACGTTTTAGATGCTTCACTGCGCTCAGCATGACAGCGGTGGCGGATCTTGCTTTCAGGAGTGAGTCAAAGTCACCGTACCCTGACTAAAAGTAGGCCAGGAGATCCGTCCCCATGGCTCACTTTTTCTAGCCGGGCGGGGGGGAGTACAAAGCGAAATGGGTCCGTGATGCGGCAGTAACGTTTTAGATGCTTCGCTGCGCTCAGCATGACAGCAGTGGCGGATCTTGTTTTCAGGAGTGAGTCAAAGTCACCGTACCCTGACTAAAAGTGGGCCAGGAGATCCGTCCCCCTGGCTCACTTTTTCTAGCCGGGCGGTGGAGTACAAAGCGAAATGAGTCGTGATGCGGCAGCAACGTTTTAGATGCTTCGTTGCGCACAGCATGACAGCGGTGGCGGATCTTGCTTTCAGGAGTGAGTCAAAGTCACCGTCCCTTTTACTCATAGCGGAAAAGTGGGCCAGGAGATCCGTCCCCATGGCTCACCCATGGCTCACTCATTGCGGGGGGATGTTGCTTCCTGGTAGGGGAAAACCCTACTCTTTAAAAGTCCGATGTTCACGAAGGGGTCTAAAAATAGGGGAATATCCCGGAAAAGTTGGGGTGATCAGAGGTGGGAATTCAGGGTTATCCCTCTTTAAACGAAACCGGGAATGGGATTAAATAAGGTTGAAGATTCAGAACCATCAGAAAAGGGAGGTGAAGAAATGAACACCAGAATTCTCATTATCGATGAGGAGCAGGAGTTCGCGGAAGAGTTGCGGGCGAAATTGGCGGAAAAAGGCAGCGAGGTGTACGTCGCTGTAGAGAAGATGGAGGCGCAGGAGCTGGTGCGGACGGGGAAACCTCAGCTCATCGTTTTGGGGTGCATCAAACCCCGCGGAGATGCTTTTAAACTGCATCAGTGGTTGAAGAAGACACCGGCGACGAGCACTGTGCCCATTGTTGTGGTTGATGTTCCCATTGAAAAACAGCTGCTCAGCGGTTGGCGCAGGGATGAGGGGATGAGACTCGATGTCGCCGATTATTTTTATCGGCCGCTGAAGCTGCCGGTTTTGGTGGCCGCTGTGGAGAAGCTTCTCGACAAAGCCACCAGGAAGATCCGCGTTCTCGTGGCCGATGATCACGCTGTGGTTCGGGAAGGAATTTGCGCGCTGGTGAACCTGCAAAAAGATATGCTCATCGTCGGAGAGGCGGTCAACGGTCAGGATGCCATCGAGAAGACCGCTCAGCTGCTGCCCAATGTGGTGCTTATGGATATTGCAATGCCGGTGTTAAACGGCATCGAGGCGATGAAGGAGATCACCAGCACCTGCAGCGACGTTAAGGTATTGGTATTGAGCCAGTATGATGATGCAGGCAATATTGTGGCCAGCAAAGAGGCCGGAGCCTTTGACTTTATTCCCAAGAAAAGTGTCAGTTCCCAGTTGCTCGAAGCGATCAGGCTGGCGTGCTGAGGGCGAGCCTGATCCGAAACTGGCCGGTGTTGAGCATTCGCCCGCATTTAAAAAACACCGGCCAGAAATTATTGACCAATTAAAGGGAAAGGCGGATTCCAAATTGCAACCGGTAACTTTAACCATCAATCAGCAGGAAGTGAGCGGCCAGCCCGGATTGACCATTCTGGAGCTGGCCCGGGAGTCCGGGATTACCATTCCCACGCTCTGCGATCATGCTTCGCTCAGTCCCATCGGCGCCTGCCGCATCTGTATCGTGGAAAACGAAGCAAACGGTGCGCTGCTGGCCTCTTGTGTTACCCCCATCGCTCCGGGAATGATCATCAACACGGAGTCACCGCGGGTTTTGGAGCACCGCCGGATGATCCTCAAGCTGATGCTGGCCAGCCATCCCGATTCCTGTCTCGTCTGCGACAAAGGCAACCGGTGCGAGCTGCGTCAGCTGGCCGCAGAGCTGGGGGTGGGCTTTATCGATCTGGATCGAATTCCGCAGCCGGCGGTCACAGAAGAGGTCAACCCCTTTCTGCTCAGGGATATGAGCAAATGTATCCTGTGCGCCCGCTGTATCCGGGCCTGCCAGGAGCTGGTTATCGCAGGTGCTCTCGACTATTACGGGCGGGGCTTTAGCACGAAACCGGCCACTCTGGCTCAGCTTCCCCTGGAAGATTCGGAATGCACCTTTTGCGGCACCTGCGTGGCTCTCTGCCCCACGGGAGCGCTGCTGGAGAGGGAACCGCTGTACCGGGGCAGCACCGGTGTTTCTGTGGAAACAACCTGCCCCTATTGCAGCTGCGGCTGCACTCTTTCCCTGGAGATAAAAGATGACCGGGTGGTCCGGGCGGTTCCGGGAAACGGGTCATCAAGTCCGGGGACCCTCTGTGTCAGGGGAAGTTACGGCTGCGACTTTATTCACAGCCCCGAGAGGCTCACCAGGCCGCTGCTCAAAGAAAACGGCACCTTCAAAGAGGTTTCCTGGGAGGAGGCTCTGGCCGCCACGGCGGCAGCTTTCACCGGAATCTGTGCGGCAAGCGGCCCGGAGAGCATGGCCGTATTCGGTGCAGCCAACTGCACCAATGAAGAAAATTATCTGTTACAGAGATTTGCCCGTGCGGTGCTGGGGACGAACAATATCGATAACGGCAGCAGCCTTTACTACGGCTCCGCCCGCCGGGGCTTTTATGATTCCATCGGTTTTCCGGGGATCACCTACTCTTTGGATGATCTGGCCCGGGCCGATGTGATCATGGTTATCGGCGCCGATCCGGCGGCCACGGCTCCGCTGGTGAGCTATGGGATTAAGCGCGCCGTGAAGCTGCACGGGGCCAAATTGATTCTCATCGAACCGCGGAAAACAGAGCTGGCCCTCTTTGCGGACTGCTGGCTGCGCCCCCGGGTGGGGACCGACCTGGCGCTGCTGAGCGCCATGGCCGGGGTCATCGTCGACGAAGAGCTGACCGACCGGGAATTCATCGCCCGAAAAACAGAAAACTACGAAGCTCTGTTCGACTCCCCCGGAAGCCTGTCCCCGGAGCAAGCCGCGGCGGCAGCAGGAGTCGCCCGGGAGCAGATTTTGCTCGCTGCGAGGCTTTACGCCGGGGCGGACCAGGGGGCGATCATCTTCGGCAGCGGGATCATGCAGCAGCCCCGGGGAGAGGAGAACGTTAAGGCGCTGCTCAACCTGGCTCTGCTGACCGGTCACATCTGGCGCAGCGGCGGCGGTGTGAGGGCGCTTTTGCGAGAGAGCAACGCCCAGGGAGCCTGCGATATGGGGGCGCTGCCTGATTTTCTGCCCGGCCGCCGGCATGCCGGGGACCCGGCCGCCCGGGACTTCTTTGAGACCCGCTGGCAGACTGTCCTGCCCTCCCGGCCCGGGTTGGGCGTCAGGGAGATGATGGCGCAGGCCGGTAATGGCAACATCAGGGGCATGCTCATTGTCGGGGAAAACCCCCTGGCCTGTTTTCCGGAAGCGGCCCGCGTGGAGGAGGCGCTTCTCTCGGTGGAGTTTCTCGCGGTGCAGGATCTCTTTCTCACTGAAACAGCCCGGCTGGCCGACGTGGTTTTCCCGGCGGCCTCCTTTGCCGAAAAAGAGGGCACCTTCATGAATCTGGAGGGCAAAGGGCGCCAGCTCTGCCGGGCGCTGGAGCCGGCCGGTGAAAGCAGGGCCGATTGGAGAATAATTTTGGACCTCGCCGAGGCGATGGATTCTCCGCTGCCCTTTACTTCGCTGGAGCAGGTGCAGGAGGAGATGGAGGCGCTGATTCCGTTCTACAGAAACGACTGGGGGGAGGACAGCGGGGAGGGGGAAACTCTTTGGGAGAGAAAGGACGATCGCGGGCTCCCCTTGAAAAAATTCCCCGGTTTCTCGCCGGTGGAATATATTCCTCCGGAGCAGCCTGCAGGAGACACTTATGTTCTGCTCGCCGAGAGCACTCTCTTCAGCTGGGGCAGCGGCGCCAGGAGTTCACGCTCCCAAAAACTCAGCCGGTTTGCGCCGCTCAATTATCTGAAGATGAACCGGAACGACGCCGGAAAAGCGGGGTTTAATCCGGGAGACAGTGTCGAGATCGTCTCAGCGGCGGGACGGCTGCCGGCGGTGGTGGAGTATTCCGACGCCCTGCCGGAGGGCGTTGTCTCCCTGCCTCGCTCCCGGTCCAGCCTTCCGTTGACCGCTCTGAGCAGCGCTCTTCCGGAAAAGACGCCGCCCAGCTCCGCTTTGGAAAAGGGTTATGTCCGCATAGAAAGGAGCAGGAAAGATGAGCCGGGAACATGACGAAATTGACTGGCCGCAGGTGCATGCATTGATCGACAGGCACTGCCGGGAGGATCGCTGGACCCTGATTCCCCTGGTCCAGGAGATCCAGAAGGAATGCGGTTATATTCATCCCGAGGCCATCCCGATTATCGCCGACAGGCTAAAAACTTTTCCCAGCGTGGTGCAGGGCGTCATCTCTTTCTACGCCCAGCTCTACACCGAACCCCGCGGGCGCAATACGATCCGCGTTTGCCGGGGGACCGCCTGCCATGTCCGGGGAGGCAAAACCATCCTCAAGCTGGTCAAACAGCATCTGGGGATTGACGAGGGCGAGACCACCGACGATCTGGAGTACACCCTGGAGACGGTCGCCTGTATCGGTGTTTGCGCCCTTGCACCCAGCATGATGATCAATCAGCAGGTTTATGGGGGAATGAATCCCAAAAAAGTGGGGCAGCTGCTCAAACGGAAGGATGAGGACCATGACCCAGCGTAAGATCCTGATCTGCCGGGGAACAGGTTGTCAGGCCGGCGGCTCGGAAGAGCTTTACCGGCTGCTCCGGGAGGCTGTCGCCGAGCAGGCCCTGTCCGGGGTTACCGTGGACTACACCGGCTGTCACGGCTTTTGCGAACAGGGCCCCATCGCCGTAATCGAGCCGGAGGGGATTTTCTATACCCGGGTTCAGGCGGAAGACGTGGCCGAGATCGTACAGTCTCATCTGCGGGAGGGGAAACCGGTGGAGAGGCTGTTTTATGTGGATCCCGCCACCGGTCGCTCGATCCCACGCTACGAGGAGATCAATTTCTACCGGCAGCAGCAGCGCTTGATCCTGCACCGCTGCGGCCGGATCAACCCGGAGAAGATCGACGACAGCCTGGAGTGGGGGGGCTACCGCGGTTTGCGCAAAGCCCTCCTGGAGATGACCCCGGAGTCGGTTACCGGGGAAATAGCCGCTGCGGGGTTGCGCGGCCGCGGCGGCGCCGGGTTTCCGACGGCGCGGAAGTGGGAGTTCTGCCGCCGCGCCCCGGGGGAGAAAAAATATGTGATCTGCAATGCCGATGAAGGCGATCCCGGAGCCTTTATGGACCGCTCCATCCTGGAGGCGGATCCGCATGCCGTCATCGAAGGGCTCGCCATCGCTGGATACGCCACCGGTGCCGACGAAGGGTTCATCTATGTTCGCGCCGAATATCCTCTGGCCGTCCACAGGGTGCGCAGCGCCCTGGAGCAGGCCCGGAGCAGGGCGTTTTTGGGCAAGAACATTCTCGGTTCCGGGTTCAACTTTACCATTCACGTTCAGGAGGGTGCCGGCTCCTTTGTCTGCGGCGAGGAGACCGCCCTGATCGCCTCCATCGAGAGCCGCCGGGGGATGCCGCGGCCGCGGCCGCCCTTTCCGGCGCAGTCCGGTCTCGACGGCAAGCCCACCATCATCAATAATGTTAAAACGCTGGCCGCCGTCGCCGCCATACTCGGGCGGGGGACGGATTGGTTTGCCGGTCTCGGTACCGAAAACAGCAGGGGAACGGCAGTATTTGCCCTGACCGGCAAGATCAACAACAGCGGGCTTGTCGAGGTGCCCATGGGCACGCCGCTTTCCAAGATCATCTTCGATATCGGCGGCGGCATTCCCCGCGACAAAGCGTTCAAGGCGGTCCAGACAGGGGGGCCCTCCGGGGGCTGTATC
>JAAZIG010000071.1 GCA_012510325.1 Bacillota bacterium | reverse complement strand
TCCATGTCCGCTTATCCCGGCACGGACCGCAACGGCCCCTACGCCGTCCTGGCTTCCGCTTCCTGCTGGGATCAGAGCAAATCACAGAACTCGCAGATCAACCTGAAGTTCCATCCCAATTCTGTCCGCGGGTTTGACGGCAGCAAGAAGCTGCTGGAATTGATCCGTTCGTACATGAAGCAGGGCGGGTTCCACCTGCAGTTCAATATTGTCGACTCCAAGATGCTGAAAGAAGCGCAGAAGCTGCCCGAGGCGCACCGCGACCTGTTGATTCGCGTCTCCGGGTTCACCCAATACTGGGTTGAAACAGCGAAGCCCGTTCAGGATGAGGTTATCGCCCGTACTGAATACGTGGGAGGTGTATAGAGATGAAAAAACACAGCGATTGCAAAAACTTTACCGCATTTGACGTTTTCAAGGGGTACTGCCGGAAGGCCCAGGATTTCGTGCTGATCGACGCCCCCATCTGTCCCAATTTTGTGGAGGCGCCCAAATGCCGCAACTGCCGCCATTTCAACAATCCCAATGAGGAAGAGATCGGCAGCTGCACGGGCGTGGGCAAAGAATTCTGGGCGTACGGGGATATGAACGCCAAAACATGTGAGGGTTACAGTGTGAAATAAGGGCAGTTGTATGGGGCGGGCGCCGCCCGCCCCACAATTGAACATGAAAGGGGTCTGGAAGATGAATGATAATAAGAAATATGGCATTCAAGTGATCGTCGCTGCATTTATGGCTTACTTTGTCTTTTTCGGTTACCGCAGTTCCTTCTCCGTATTGTTGACTCCGATGACCACTGATATGGGCTGGGATGTGGCCAAGGTTACCGCCGGCTATTCCATCATGATGATTATCTACGCGATCACCTCGTATTTTGCCGGGGTGATCTTCAACCGGTTTGGGATCAAGTTCTGTTTCGGGATCGCTTCGGTCACCGCTTTTCTGGGTTACTATCTTACCAGCATCGCGAACAACTACTTTGCCTATCTCATTCCGTACACCATCTTTGCCGGGGTGGCCACGGCAATGCTCTTTGTTCCGGCGACATCGTCGGTGCGCAGCTGGCACGTCGGCTCGGCGTACGGCCGGGCTTTCGGTTTTGCGCAGTCCGGAGCCTGTGTGGCCCAGGTTATTCTGACTTTGGGGCTGAAAGCGGCCCTTTTGACCATGGACTGGCGCTTCGCCATGACCATGCTTGCCTTCATTTCGATGGGTCTTCTTGTTATCGCCACCATTGTCACCAAAAAACCGCCCAAGACTTACGGGATGGCGCCTGTCGGCGAGATCGCTGCTGCGGGCGGTCCGGCAGCGGGGCAACAGGAGATCTGGACGGTCAAGGATGCTTTTGGCACCTACGCACTGTGGGGCACCATCGCCTGCTTTTTCTGCGCCTGCTTTTCAGAGTTCCTGATCTGGTCCCAGCTGGTCAGCTACTGGGTCAAAGATGTCGAGCTGTCGCTCTCCACGAGCACCAACCTGTATGCCCTTATCGGCTTTTTGGGCATCATTCTGGCGCCGACACTCGGTGCGCTTTCCGATAAATATGCACAGTCACTGGGGGATGAGGCCGCTGCCCGCCGCAACCTGATGATGATTGCACCGGCGGTGGGCGTTGTGGCCATGCTCTTTCTCATCTCCGGAAAATCCGGATTCACCCTTTCCCTCGTTGCGGCAATTCTCTTTCCGGTCTACTGGATGATGATGCCGGCACAGGTGACCGGGTATATCGGGGCAATCTTCGGCCGGGCCAGCTTCCCCCAGATCTGGGGTTTGGCCACTCTGATCATCATGGGAGTCGGGCCGGCTGCCGGGAGCTATCTGGGGGCCAAGCTGTTTGTGATCTACGGTTCATACCAGGTCTCCTTTATCATGGCTACGGTAATGTTTGTCCTTTCGGCGATATTTGCCCTGACCCTGCCCAAGAAGTTTGACCAGGTGCCGGGGAGCATGCCGGCAAAAGTGTAGCGGCACAAAAAAAGAAGGGGATTAAGCAAATGGGCCAACTAAAAGGGTTGATTTTCGATATTCAGGGTTTTGCCGTGCATGATGGTCCCGGTACCAGAACGCTGGTCTTTTTAAGCGGCTGCCCTTTGCGCTGCGCCTGGTGTGCCAACCCGGAGGGGATCAGAAACCGGCAAAACCTCCTCTTTGCGGCGGGGCAATGCAAGGCGGTCCAGAATAACTGCCGGCGGTGTATCGAGAGCTGCAGCCGCGGCGCCATCAGTTTGGACCCGGACAGCGGACTGCCGCAAATAGAGCGCAGCCTGTGCGAGGAGTGTACCACCTTTGAGTGTGCCGCTGCCTGCAACTACGAAGCGCTGAGAAAATCGGGCCGGTACTACACTGTGGCGGAATTGATGGAGGTGCTGCAGCGTGACCGCAACTTCTGGGGCAGCGACGGAGGGGTTACCTTCAGCGGCGGCGAACCCCTGGCACAGAGCGCCTTTCTGCAGGAAGCCCTGAGCGAATGTAAACGGTTAGTCATTCACACGGCCATCGAGACTTCGGCTTATGCAAACCGCGATCTGTTCCTTCGGACGATGAGGGATGTTGATTTTGCCTTCATCGATATCAAGCATATGGATTCGTCGCAGCACAAGCTAAAAACCGGGGTGGGGAACGAGCGGATCTTGGGCAACCTGGAGGCGCTGGCCGCATCAGGGTGGCCGGGGCGGTTGATCCTGCGCTCTCCCGTTATTCCTGAGTTCAACGACAGCGAGGAAAATGCCCGGGCGGTGATCGCTTTCATGAAGCAAAACGGGTTTTTCGAGATTAACCTGTTACCTTTTCACCGCTTGGGGACCTCCAAATGGGAGCAATTAGGCAAAACGTACCCTTATGGGCATATGGAAAGCGGAAAGAAGGAAGATCTGTCCGCTTTACAGCAGATCTACCTTGATGCCGGGATTGTCTGTTATGTGGATACCGATGTTGTTTACAAACTGCACCGGATTGATCGCGGGAGTTTCTAGAACAGTTGCAAACAACTCGTTCCGTAACAATAACCCGGCCTCAACGTTTTATTGAGTCCGGGTTATTTGTTATAATTAGTCGGGAGACGTTAAGGCCAAATGGATTTGGAAAGGACGTCTGGGATGAGCAATTCGAGTGAGGCTCTAAAATGGCTGCGCTC
>JAAZIG010000404.1 GCA_012510325.1 Bacillota bacterium | reverse complement strand
TACCGCACTGGGCTCCTAACTTGGGTCAGACGCGAAGGCGTTCATTAGGATATGGGTGTACTGTACACACTGACGGAATCCATATTGAGAAGTATCGGCAGAATTTTACCCAGGTCATGCTCTGTCCTTTCTGACTTCGCCGACGTAGGCTGTGCAGCCAGGCTTTTGCCAGTTCGGTTCGGAAGGCACCAGTAGCATTGCGGTTCCCGGGAACACCGTAGTAATTAAGGTGCCCCTGAAACACTGACCTAAGCCACTTTCCCGTATCCATTACCGACCTGTGGATGTTGCTTTTGAGCTGCGTCCGCACCTCGTGCAGCTTTGCTCTCGCGCGCTTGCCCATAGTCTTGCGCCGCAATTTAAATTTGCCGTTCCTCTTCTTCGAGCAGATATGGGTGAAACCTAAGAAGTCAAACGTCTCCGGTTTCCCTTTCCCATCTTTCTCGCGGTCTTCTTCAGCGAAGCGGCCAAATTCAATGAGGCGGGTTTTCTCCTCATGTAGCTCCAGGTTGAACTTGACCAGTCGTTCTTTTAGTTCCCTGAGCAATCTTTCCGCGTCCGCTCGATACTGAAATCCCATCACGAAGTCATCGGCATATCTCACAATGTAGACTTCGCCGCGTGCCCGGCGGCGTCGCCACCAGTCCGCCCACAGGTCAAGAACGTAGTGCAGGTAAATATTCGCCAGCAGCGGCGATATCACCGCACCTTGTGGTGTCCCCACCACCGTCTTTGACCACTTCCCGTCCTCCGATACTCCGGCCCGCAGAAATTTTCGTACAAGCCGAAGCACTCTGGAGTCTCCGACGCGGTGTTCCACAAATTTCATCAGCCACTCGTGGTCGAGGGTGTCGAAATAATTGCGAATATCCGCGTCGAGCACGTAGTTCACTTTTCTTTGGGTGATTGCCACATAGATGGCGTCAAGGGCATGGTGCTGGCCCCGGCCCGGTCGAAACCCATAATTGTAGCCTTTGAAATCGACCTCGTAGATGCTTTGCAGCACCCAGACCAGCGCCTGCTGTACGATTTTGTCTTCAAGGGCGGCAATACCTATCGGGCGCTTGCGTCCGTCGAGTTTGGATATGTACACCCTTTTACTTGGACGAGCCCGGTACGTTCCGCTTTGCACCAACTCGTGCACTACTTGAAGCCTTTCTTCCAGCCCCTCGCCATATTCATCCCATGTGACCTCGTCCGCTCCCGCAGCAGCCTTCGGATTGAGTCCCCGGTAGGCTTCACTGAGAAGATCGGTGGTAATGTGATGCATCAGATTGGTGAACTTGAGTGCCGGATCCTTTTTCGCTGCCTCCCGTATCCTGTCCAGTCCGCGCGACGTTGTTGGCGGCCTCTGCGTGCCGCTCCCGGTCGTCTGTCCAGAATTCCCCTTGTTCGAAGGCCTTCGCTCTACAGACTCCGCCTGTGGTTGGCCGTTTTTATGCGGTTGTACACGCTTGTTCATCTGCTTCATCGCTACTATGCCTCCGTCCGACTGCCCAGACACGTACATATCAGGCTTGCGGAAATACCTTCCCCGACCGGGCCATCCGTAGAT
>JAAZIG010000070.1 GCA_012510325.1 Bacillota bacterium | reverse complement strand
TCATGAATGAGGGAAAGATTGTGCAAGTCATTGGGCCTGTGGTTGACGTTGAGTTTCTTGAAGAAAACTTGCCCGATTTGTACAATGCCATCATCATCAAGGAGAACCAGATTGACCTGACCATGGAGGTCATGCAACATCTGGGTAAAAACATAGCCCGCTGCGTCGCTCTGGCTTCTACCGACGGTCTGTATGCGGGCATGAAGGTTATAGATACCGGCTCTCCGATCAAGGTGCCCGTCGGCCCGGGAACCCTGGGCAGGCTGTTAAACGTGCTCGGTGAGCCCATCGATGAAAAGGGAGATTTGGAAGTGGAGGAGCGCTGGCCCATTCACCGCGACCCGCCGTCCTTTGAGGAGCTGGAGCCCTCCACGGAGATCCTGGCGACAGGGCTCAAAGTGCTCGATCTGCTGGCCCCCCTGCCCAAGGGCGGCAAGATGGGCCTCTTCGGCGGTGCCGGTGTGGGGAAGACAGTGCTCATCATGGAGCTCATCCGCAACGTCGCCTACGAGCACGGCGGCCACTCGGTTTTTGCCGGTGTGGGTGAGCGGACCAGGGAAGGCAATGAGCTTTATCTGGAAATGATCGAATCCGGCGTTCTCGACAGGACGGTTCTTGTATTCGGCCAGATGAACGAGCCCCCCGGAGCCCGCCTGCGGGTGGGGCTGACGGGGCTTACTGTCGCCGAATATCTGCGGGACAAAGGGGGGCGCGACGTCCTTCTCTTTATCGACAACATTTTCCGTTTTGTCCAGGCCGGTTCAGAGGTTTCTGCTCTGCTGGGGCGCATGCCTTCGGCAGTGGGTTATCAGCCGACCTTGGCCACGGAGATGGGGAACCTGCAGGAGCGGATCACCTCCACCAAGAGCGGTTCGATCACTTCGGTTCAGGCTATCTATGTGCCCGCCGACGACCTGACGGACCCCGCTCCGGCGACCACGTTTGCCCACCTTGACGGGACCATCGTGTTGTCGCGGCAGCTCGTTGAGCTCGGGATCTACCCGGCGGTCGATCCCCTCGACTCCACTTCGCGGCTGCTTGCTCCCGAGATTGTCGGGGAGGAGCACTATGAGGTCGGCCGGGGGGTCCAAAGTATTCTGCAGCGCTACAAAGAGCTTCAGGATATCATTGCCATCCTCGGCATCGAAGAGCTCTCCGACGAGGATAAGCTCATCGTGGCCCGGGCCCGCAAGATTCAGCGTTTCCTTTCGCAGCCTTTCCACGTGGCGGAAGCTTTTACCGGCAGACCGGGAGTCTACGTTCCGCTGAGTGAGACCCTCAAAGGATTCAAGGAGATCCTGGAGGGGCGCCACGACGGCCTGCCGGAGCAAGCGTTTTACATGGTCGGCAATATAGAGGAGGCAGTTAAAAAAGGACAGGAGCTACTCTAAATGAGTTCAGTACTATTCGAGGTTGTCACCCCTGAGAGGAAGATCCTCCAGGAAGAGGTCGACAGTGTTATCGCTCCGGGCACGGAAGGTTACCTGGGAGTTCTCCCCAGGCACACCCCTCTCTTGACCACCTTGAAGCCCGGCGTGGTGAGCTACCGCAAGGCTGCGGGCGCGGATGAACGGCTGGCGGTCTCCGGTGGCTTTATGGAAGCGGGCCCCGATCGTGTGGTCATCCTTGCCGATACGGCGGAGCTTGCCGGGGAGATCGATGTTGAAAGAGCCCGCCAGGCTAGAGAGAGGGCGGAGAGGCGCCTGCAGGAACGGCCGGCCGAACTGGATGTGGCCCGGGCGGAAGCAGCCCTGGCGAGAAGCCTCGCCCGGCTCAAAGCTGCGGGTGTGGAACATTAGCGGCGGGTAAAAAAGACTGAAGAGAATCTTTTCGGGAGCGGCTGGAGCCGCTCCGGCGAAACTGTTAAAATCCCACCTGATTCAGGTGGGATTTGTTTGCCTCGGTTGAGCGCTAGATGGGCTTGGGGTCTTTTTGGGTATCGCCGGCTTCTTTTCTAATCCTCGCTTCGCAGATAGGGCAAAAAGAGGTGCTTTTCTCAGGGGGCCCTCCGAAAAAGTCTTCCACCAGCGGGCTCTCGGCCAGCACTTTGACTTCAAAGGCGCGTCCGCAGATAATACAGTGTTTCTGTATTTTATTGGACAAAATATTCCACCTCTCCCGGATCTGGTGGATGTCGGTGTGATTGTGTTCTTCTGTAAATATTATATTGATTTAAAAACCGGGTGTCAACAAAAACGGGTTTTCCCCGCTGCTGACGGGACCGGAGGCCGTCCGGGTAAAAAGTTTCTTTTTGGATCCCCGGGAAAGAGGGAGCGCTGTAGCGGCAAGCCGAGCCGGCGGCGGTGGCCGCACTTGTTAGGCGCTCCGGCGCTGTTTTTCGCTGTTTTTCGGAAAGCCCTCCGGCCCGGTTTTGCTGTTGACAAGCGCTGCAACCGGCGTATATAATACGGAGTGATCATCTGCTGAACAAAGCTGATGCAGACAGAGGCGATGAAGGGGAGAGTACGCCGGTATTCCGTTCCTTAGAGAGAGGCTCCCGCGGCTGAAAGGGGCTTCGGCAACGGCCCGGCTGAAATGCGCCTCCGAGCCGAGGCTGCGAACAGGGAGTAGCGGTCTCCGGAGCCGTCCGTTAAACGGTCTGAGCGGGGCGCTTGCCGTCCAAACAGAGTGGAACCGCGGTGATGATGCCGTCTCTGTGCCGAAAGCACAGCAGGCGGCTTTAATTTATTGCTCTTGCGGTGTGCTCAGCTGAAGCAAGTACGAACGAGGTGAATTGCGGTGACTGTTAAATTGTACAACACTTTGACCCGGCGCAAGGAGGAATTCGCTCCTTTAAATCCGCCTGAAGTGACCTTTTACATTTGCGGGCCGACTGTTTACGATTATATTCATATCGGGAATGCCCGCGTCTTCATCGTTTTTGATGTGATCCGGCGCTATCTGAACCACCGGGGCTACCGGGTCAAAATGGTTCAGAACTACACTGACATTGACGATAAAATGATCGAAAGGGCCCGGGAGGAGGGGACTGCCGTTGCCGCTCTGGCCCAAAAATTTATCGAGGCCTACGAGGCCGATGTGAGCGGATTGCGGGTGCGCCCGGCGGATCTGCATCCCCGGGCGACGGAGCATATCGAGCCGATTGTCGAGCTCATCGGCCGTCTTGAGGAGAAGGGGCTGGCCTACCGCTCCGGGGGGGATGTCTACTACTCCGCCGGCGGTTTTTCCGAATACGGCCGCCTCTCCCATCAGGATACAGAGGAGCTGCTCGCCGGGGCGCGGATCGAGCCCGGGGAGAAAAAAAGGGATCCCCTCGATTTTGCCCTCTGGAAGCAGAAGAAAGAAGGCGAGCCCGCCTGGGACAGCCCCTGGGGTTTGGGCCGGCCGGGCTGGCATGTTGAGTGCTCCGCCATGGCGATGCACTATCTCGGCGAAACGGTCGATCTCCATGCCGGCGGCGCGGATCTGATCTTCCCCCATCATGAAAATGAAATTGCCCAGAGCAGCGGGGCCACGGGCAAGCCTTTTGTCCGCTACTGGCTTCATGCCGGTTATCTGAATATCGAGGAGAAAAAGATGTCGAAGTCCCTGGGAAATGTCCTCACAGTGCACCGTCTTCTGGAGGAGTACAATCCTTTGGACCTGCGCTTTTTCATTCTGTCGGCACATTACCGCAGCCCGCTCAACTTCAGCCGCGAGCTCATCGCTCAGGCCGGGAGCGGCCGGGAGCGGCTCCAGGAGCTGGTGAACAACGTCAGCCGGGCCCTTGGCGAAGCCGGAGAGGAGCAGGGCGCACCGGAGAAGCAGCTCCGTGCGGCTCTGCCTGAGGCGCAACGGGATTTTGCAAAGGCGATGGACGACGATTTCAACACTGCCGGAGCGATTGGCGTTCTCTTCGAGCTGGCCCGCAAGGGTAATATCTACCTGCGGGAGGGGCACCCCTACAACCGCGGGCTGTTGGAGCAGCTGCTGGAATTTTATACTCAGGCGAACGATCTTTTGGAGATTCTGGAGCTCCGGGAGCCCCGCTCTCTCGACGAGGAGCTGCTCGGGATGATCAAACGGCGGGAAGAGGCCCGCGAGAGGAAAGAATGGGCCGAGGCGGATCGGATTCGCCACGAGCTTAAGGAGCGGGGTGTAATCCTGGAGGACACCGCGCACGGCACCCGCTGGAAACTGGAGATGGACCGCTGAGGTATCGCCGCGTGCGCCGGAACGGGGTTTCCCCGGCTCATCGCTGCGGCAGCGGAATTTAAGTGAAAGGTGATGGATCAACAATGCAGGTCGAGCTGATTGCCTGGACGCCCGATCCGGAGCAGACTGTTGCCGCCGCGGCGCGGCTCTGTTATTCCGCAGCATCGGCTGCGGAGATCGCCCGGGCCATGCCCCCGGAGAAAGCAAAATCATTTGTCGCCAAACTGGTCGAAATGGGGCATCAATCCCCGCTGGAGCACGTCTCCTTCACTTTTGCCGTGGACGGGGTCAGCCGTGCCCTTTCGCATCAGCTGGTTCGCCACCGCATTGCTTCTTATTCCCAGAAATCGCAGCGCTATGTCGATGAAAAGAACTTTACCTGGATCATCCCTCCCTCCGTAGAGCGCGATGCGAAGGCCAGGCAGCTCTTTGAGGAGCAGATCGAATCGATCCGGCAGTGCTATGCCGCCCTCTGCGAGGCGGTGCCGCAGGAGGATGCCCGCTACATTCTGCCCAATGCCTGTGAAACAAAAATTGTGGTAACGATGAATGCGCGGAGTCTGCTTCATTTCTTCCGGGTGCGCTGCTGCCGCCGGGCGCAGTGGGAGATCCGGCGCCTCGCCAATTTGATGCTCGCAGAGGTGCGCCGGGTGGCCCCGGAGCTGTTCAGGGTCGCCGGACCGCCCTGCGTGACGGATAAAATATGTCCCGAGGGAGAGATGAGCTGCGGACGGCTTCAGCGGGAAAAAGATGAACAGAAGCAGAAATGAGCGCCCCCCCGGCGCCGATGAGCTGATCATCGGCCGCCAGGCGGTGCTCGAAGCGCTTCGCCGGGGGCGTCTGGAGAAACTGTATTTTACCGCCGGGCAGAGGGGCGAGACGATGGCGCAAATTTTGCAGCTCGCCGGGCAGAGGAAGGTGCCGCTCAAAGAGGTGCCGCGCGCCGAGCTGAACCGCCTCGCTGCCGGCGGCAAACATCAGGGCGTCGTCGCCCGGGCACCCTCGTTTGCCTATTGCACTTTGGGGGAGCTGCTCCGGCAGAGCGGTTCCAGCACCGAGGGCCCCTTTTTCATTATGCTCGATCACCTGCAGGATCCGCAAAATTTAGGGTCGCTTCTACGCACTGCCGATGCCGCCGGGATGGACGGGATGATCATTCCGCAGGATCGCAGCGTTAAGATCACCCCGGCGGTGCGCAAGGTTGCCGCCGGCGCCGCCGAAAGGATGGCTGTCGCCCGGGTGGTCAATCTCGCCGATGCTGTGGAGCAGCTCAAGGAGAACGGTTTCTGGATCTACGGTGCCGAGGCGGACGGGACGCTGCCCTATTACCGGGTGGACTACCGGGGCCCCTTTGTCCTGGCCGTCGGTTCGGAGGGGCAAGGGCTCTCCCGGCTGCTCCGGGAGCGCTGCGACGGAATCATCTCCATCCCCATGCGCGGTGCGGGGGGCTCCCTCAATGCCGCCGTAGCGGCGGCAGTGATCATCTACGCCGCTGCTTGTCAGCGGGAGGGCTGGGAAAGCCTCACCTGAGCGAGGTGGGCGGCAGCCGCTTTCTGCGGAAGATACCGCTTTTTCCACTTTCGGGCAGCTGTCTGCGGGGCTGCAATGATAAAGCTGGCCATCTGCTCAATTGCGCAGAAAAATTTGATCTTGCGGACAGGTTCGTCTTTGTTATTTCAAAAAGTAACCTGATGCAGGAGCTTGACCAGTTTGTATCTTTACGTTATAATAACTGCGTCGGCAAAAGGCTTATCCTTCCACAAAAATCCCTACGGAGGCGATCTTAGTGAGCTCTTTGGCTCCTGAAGCGAAGGAAAGCAGTAATATCTATCTTGAACTTGAGTTTAAAAGCGATGAGGACATCGTCGGCGAGGCTAAAGGGGGCAACACCGTTGCTCTGGAATTTTTGATTCTGAAATATAAAAATTTTGTAAAAGCCAAAGCCAGGTCTTATTTTTTAATCGGTGCCGATCGCGAAGACATTATTCAGGAGGGGATGATCGGTCTATACAAGGCGATCCGTGATTTTCGGGGGGACAAACTTTCTTCATTCCGTGCCTTTGCCGAGCTCTGTATCACCCGTCAGATTATCACCGCCATCAAGACGGCCACCAGGCAGAAGCATATCCCGTTGAATTCATATGTTTCCTTGAACAAACCGATCTATGATGAGGATTCAGACAGAACGCTGCTCGATGTTCTTTCAGGCACCAAGATCACCGATCCCGAAGAGCTGATGATCAACCGGGAAGAGTATAACGATATCGAGTACAAGATGAATGAAATCTTGAGCGATCTGGAGTGGAAGGTGCTGACCCTTTATCTGGAAGGCAAATCTTATCAGGAGATCGCCGAAGATCTGGAGCGTCATGTCAAGTCCATCGACAATGCCTTGCAGCGGGTGAAGCGCAAGCTGGAGCGCTACCTGGAGGTGCGCCGGGGTTAGCTTCCCGGGTTGATTTTGAGGAAGGCCGCGGCGGAGACAATATATTTTGAGCGTGTTGACATTTCCTTTTGGGGTGTGTATAATCGATAAGTGCTTCAATGCGGGTGTAGCTCAATGGTAGAGCGCCAGCTTCCCAAGCTGGTAGCGTGGGTTCGATTCCCATCACCCGCTCCAGGGATGACGCGGGGTGGAGCAGTCAGGTAGCTCGTCGGGCTCATAACCCGGAGGTCGCAGGTTCAAATCCTGCCCCCGCAACCATTTTTATTAGGAAATCGCAAAACTGCGGTTTCCTTTATATGCTAAGAGCGCTCACGTAGCTCAGGAGGCAGAGCGTATCCTTGGTAAGGATAAGGCCACCGGTTCGAATCCGGTCGTGAGCTCCACGGCGGCGTAGCTCAGCTGGCTAGAGCATGCGGTTCATACCCGCAGTGTCCGGGGTTCGAGTCCCTGCGCCGCCACCATTTTTTATTTATTTACGTTGTTCTGTGGCATAATAAGGCAAAGATGAGCGCTGCCGAGATTAAATCAAGTTTTACCCTTTGAGGAGGTGCCGAAGTGGCGAAGAAAAAGTTTGAGCGGACGAAGCCGCACTTGAATGTTGGGACCATTGGACATGTTGATCACGGCAAGACCACGTTGACTGCTGCGATCACCTCGTGTCTGTCCAGTGCCGGTTTTGCGGATAAGACTTCTTTTGATCAAATTGACAAGGCTCCCGAGGAGAAAGAGCGGGGAATTACCATTGCCACTGCTCATGTGGAGTATGAGACTGACGAGCGCCACTATGCTCATGTGGACTGCCCCGGTCACGCCGACTATGTCAAGAATATGATCACCGGTGCCGCCCAGATGGACGGTGCCATTTTGGTTGTTTCTGCTGCCGACGGGCCCATG
>JAAZIG010000069.1 GCA_012510325.1 Bacillota bacterium | reverse complement strand
CTTCTTCGGCGGCTCTTCTGCTATCCACTCCCGTGGGGATAATGGAATAAGCAAGCATGCGGCCGTCTTCCAAAAGCACCGCTTCGGCTGAAAGGGAGCCGATATCGACACCGGCAACAGTTGCCGGTAAACTTTCTCCAATATTCTGACTGTCCTGCTGTGTCATTGATCCACCTACCCTTCGCCTGATTGGTATTGTTTCAGCAAACCTGAAAGGGCGCTCCAGATGTGCTCCCGGCCCGCCCCGGTGCGGGCGGAAAATGGCAGCAGTTCTTCGGCTTCCCCGAGCTCAAGGCGGGACCTGATCTGCGGCAGCTGTCTGGCGAGAGCACCGCGGGAGAGCTTGTCCGATTTGGAAGCTACGGTAATCGCCGCGAGGTGATGAAACCGAAGCCACTGTGCCATCAGCAGATCGTCCTTGGAGGGCTCATGGCGGCAATCGACAACCTGCACCGCTCCGCAGAGTGAATCCCGCTCTGCCAGATATTGCTCGATGAGGACCGCCCAGGTCCGCTGCTCCTTTTTGCCGGCCCGGGCATAACCGTAGCCGGGCAGATCGACAAAGTAAAAGGCGTCATTGATCCGGTAAAAATAGAGCGCCCGGGTTTTGCCCGGTGTGGAGCTGGTGTAAGCGAGTTTTTTCCTCCCGAGAAGCCGGTTGATCAGCGATGATTTGCCCACGTTGGAACGCCCGAGAAAGGCGATCTCGGGCAAGCCGTCCAGGGGCATATCTTCTTCTTTATAGGCCACTGTCTCCAGGGCTGCTTTCTTGATCAGCATCGCCATAAACCAATCCCCCGTCCGCCGCAGTCCAGATCAGGGCTCCGCTAATGTCTCAACGACGGACCGTCTCCATGCAAAGCAGGATCGTCGCAGACAGCGCCGGTGCCGGCCGGCTTTTCGTTCCCGATCAGCGGCTCCGGGGGCTGCTTTCTAGCGGGTTCCTTTAACAGGGCAAAGTCGAGCACCTCATCCATGTGCTCGATCAGCTTGACCTCGACCTTCCGCCTCACATTGGCCGGAATATCGCTCAGATCCTTGCGGTTCTCCACGGGCATCAGCATATACTTTAACCCTGCCCGGTGCGCCGCCAGCATCTTCTCCTTGATCCCCCCCACAGGGAGCACGCGTCCGCGAAGGGTGATCTCACCGGTCAGGGCCACCTCGCGCCAGACCGGGGTTTTCGTCAGAGCCGAAGCCAGCGCCGTAGCCATGGCGATACCGGCCGAAGGCCCGTCTTTGGGGATCGCGCCCTCGGGAACGTGGATATGGATGTCGGTTTTCTCGTAAAAATCTTCATCCAGGCCCAGATTTTCCGCCCGGGAGCGGATATAGCTCAACGCTGCCTGGGCTGATTCCTGCATCACCTCACCGAGCTTCCCCGTGAGGATCATCTTCCCCTTGCCTTTTAAAAGGGTTACCTCGATGGAGAGCAGTTCACCGCCGGCATCAGTCCAAGCCAGCCCCGTGGCCACGCCCACTTCGTCTTCCTTTTCGCCCATGCCGTAACGAAAGCGGGATATCCCCAAATATTTCTGCAAGTTTCTTCGAGTTAAATTTACTTTGGTATCGCGATCTTTCACCACCTTGCGCGCAACCTTGCGGCAGATCGCCGCCACGCTGCGCTCAAGATTGCGCACCCCCGCCTCGCGGGTGTAGAGGCGGATGATCCCCCGCACCGCCCCCTCGGAAAAGGTCAGATTGGAGCTGCTCAGGCCGTGCTCCGAGATCTGCTTGGGGATCAGGTGCCTTTTGGCGATCTCCACCTTGTCCTCCTCGGTGTAACCGGGCAGATGAATGGTCTCCATGCGGTCGAGGAGGGGCTGGGGAATATTGTGCGGCGCATTTGCCGTGGTGATGAACATCACCTGGGACAGATCAAAGGGCAGCTCGATATAGTGATCGCTGAAAGCGTGGTTTTGCTCAGGATCGAGCACCTCCAGGAGTGCCGATGAGGGATCGCCCCTGAAATCGGTGGACATCTTATCGATCTCATCCATCAGGAAGACCGGGTTTCTCGATTTCGCCTGGCGCATCCCCTGAATAATCCGCCCCGGCAGCGCTCCGACGTAGGTACGCCGGTGGCCGCGGATCTCCGCTTCGTCACGGACCCCGCCCAGGGAGATGCGCACAAAATTGCGCTCCAGCGCCCGGGCAATCGACTTGGCCAGCGACGTTTTCCCCACACCGGGCGGCCCGATAAGGCAGAGAATCGGTCCTTTTAACTTTTCAGCCAACTGCCGCACCGCCAGATATTCAATAATCCTTTCTTTCACCTTGCGCAGGCCGTAGTGATCCTCGTCCAGGATCTCGGCGGCGCGATCCAGATCCAGACGATCCGCCGTCATCACCGCCCAGGGCAGCTCCAGAAGCCAGTCCAGATAGGTGCGGATAACAATCCCCTCGGCGGCGGCGGGAGGCATTTTCTCCAGGCGTTCAGCCTCCTCCAGAGCTTTCTCCTCAACTTCGGGGGGCAGATCGGCCCGGTCAATCTTTTCGCGATACTCATCGGCCTCAGCGGTGCGCTCATCCTTTTCCCCCAGCTCTTTCTGGATCGCCTTCATCTGTTCGCGCAGGTAATACTCCTTCTGAGTCTTCTCCATCTGCTTGCGCACGCGCAGATTGATGCGCCGTTCAATCTCGACAATCTCGATCTCGCGGCTGAGAATTTCACTGAGCTTCTCCAGCCGCTCCTTCGCTGCTACCGCCTCCAGCAGTTCCTGCTTCTGCTGGATCTTCAAACTTAAATGCGAGGCAATGATATCGGCCAGCCGCCCCGGCTCTTCAATACCCGATACCGTTGTCAGCGTCTCCGGCGGGATCCTCCGGCTGGCCTTGAGATATTGCTCAAACTGGTACAGCAGGCTGCGGCGGAGCGCTTCCACCTCCGATGTCTTCACCGTCTCCTCTTCAATGAGGAGCGCTTCAACCTTGAAAAAAGGTTCCTCCTGCAAATAGTGGATCACCTGCGCCCGGGTCAACCCCTCCACCAGAACGCGGATCGT